>CAMKAQ010000090.1 GCA_946410525.1 uncultured Caryophanales bacterium
AAAGACTTTTTCATTTTCAGCGAGATATCCAAGGATTTTAAGTATAAAATACTAAAATAAGAACCGAGGTCCATCTATGAAGAAAACCGCTTTAAGTGTCATTTCCCTTTCGACGTTACTCCTTGCCTCTTGCTCATTCTTTGGAGGAGAAGGGGCGGCCGCCATCAAATATGGCAACGAGAATCTTTCCTCTCTCCCAAGCGAATCCATCCCAGAGTTCGTCAACCAGGAAGAAAGCCAGACCTATTACACAAGCGAAGACATCCTTATGTCCCTTGAGTGCAACGGTTACTTCACCAATTACTCATATTTCTACCTCGATGAGAGTGATAAGAACCTCCGTGTATACGACAACATGTACTTCTATGAGAAGGACTATTTCTATTTCGTCACCAAAGATGTCAAATACCTTTGGGCTTCTTTAGAAGAAGGCTATGACAAAACCTGCGTCGAAGAGGAAAAAGAAGCAGGATACGATATCCGCATCAACGTCCTCAAAGATGGCGTCTACACGATCAAATTCAACATCGAAACCAAGAAAGCGTCGGTTATTTATAAGAGCGAAATCACTGAACCGAAGTATTTCCCAATCAAGACCGCAGACCTCTATAACGGCAAGACCAAGAGCTACATCTCTATGACTCAAAGCGCCTCAAACCCTGATGAGCTTGAGTGCAAGGGCGTTGAATTCGATGTCAGCAAAGGCTGTTCAATCGTTGATACCACGACCCATATCAGCATGTATAAGCTCACAATCGATTCTCCTTCGAAAGACCTTGCCCTTTATACCTCGCTTGAAAGAGATAAATCCTTCTATAGCACATTCGATGGCAAGATGAATCTCTACCTCAACAAGAAGACATATGTCTTACGTGGCGAGATTGCCGATAAAGAGCATTCAACGTTCTACGTGCAAAATATTGGAAACAGCCGTCTTACTGATCCAGTGGTGGACCCTACTCATCCATATCTCTTCACCTGCCAGTATACGACCCCTCAATATGTCACTGAGGTTCCTGATCTCTATGGCAAGCACGTGAACAAACTCCCATTCACCTATTCAAGCGAGACCATTGAGCTCTACGAATACGAATACAAAGGTGAGCCGAGGTCCTATTACAGATTCAAAGAGGAGGGGACCTATAACATCACCCTCGATATGTCGACCTTGACCTTCACAGGAGTGAAAGTGGCAGCCTAAAAAGAAACGAGCCCCACAATGGGGCTTTTCTTATTGGCTCAAAGCGACTACAATTGTAGTGACTACAAAAGTAGGGGAGGAATAACATGGCTGTTTTATCTGTGAGACTAAGCGATGCGGAATATAAAGCGCTTGATAGTTTTGCAAAAGCAAATGATATTTCAATGAATAAGGCCATCAAGGATGCTTTTTTTGAGATGCTTGAGGACCAATATGACCTAGAGGCTTTCGATAAAGCATATGCCGAATACCTCAAAGACCCTGTGACCTATTCAAGTGAAGAAGTGGCGAAAAAACTCGGAATACTATGAAGAAGTCCTATAAGCTCGAATATTCCAAAGGAGCCCTCAAAGACTTACTGAAACTTGATAATTCTGTTTCTCGCGTAATCTATGCTTGGATGAAAAAGAACATAGATGGATGTGAGAATCCAAGAGCTCATGGAAAAGGGCTCACTTCCAACCGATCTGGACAGTGGCGTTACCGAATCGGCAATTATCGAGTTATCTGCAAGATCGAAGATGACAGGGTTATCGTTCTCGTCTTGAACGTTGGTCATAGAAGCAAAATCTACGACGAATAAATGAAAAAGCCCCAAAATGGGGCTTTTATTATTTTTCAAATGTCTTTAGATAATCTTCGACAAGGAGAGTCTTTTCGACTACGGCCTTAGTGCCTTTGAAGGCGATGAACTCGCTGAGTCCATATCTATCTTTGGCTTCCTCGCTCCAATCGTAGGTGTAACCAAGCCTCGTCCATGGGAGCTTGCTAACGTCATAGGAGTAGTAGAACTGGTTGGCGAACCAATCCTTGTATTCCTCACTCTCATCCTCAGCGAACTTAAGCTCCATTGGTTTTGTGATATCGGTGACATAAGCAGGGCGCTTCACATCGCTAGGATTAAACCATAATGAGCTGATGTAGGTGTTCTTGCTCTCGTGGCTCATGCCAAGGACTTGCTTAACCCTAAGAAGCGGGTCTTTGATGTTGCTCTTGTTATCTAAGTACCAGTTTTCGAACTCTTTCACCGAGCAAAGCCATGATTCACCCCAGGTGATCGTGATCTCTTGGCCATCGGGATAGGAATCTGGGTAACGGTTTAAGGTGAAGAGCAAAACCTCGCCTTTATCGTTCATCTCAACCTTCTTGTCGTCTTTGGTGAGGTTAACGAGCGGGCGGATATTCTCTTCTTTCGCCTCGATAGAGTCTATGTAGGCGTTATGGAGTCTTTCTTCTAAAGAGATGGTTCCTTGCGCGCAGCCAAAGAGGATGGTGGCAAGGGTTGGGACAATAAAAAAAGCGGTGCGGTTTTTCATGCTGAATATCATACCACAGGAAAAGCCAAAATCCTTGACAAAATAACAAAAAAGCCCCGTTTTGCAGGGGCTTTTGTCTTTTTATCTCTTATTCAGGGATATAGGCGGTGAACTTCTTGACGTCGTTCACGACCTCACCATCGATCTGGAGAGCGCATGGGGTGTCATAAGAGACCTCGAAGCGTTTGCCAGGGATGATCTTGACGTTCTTTGGATACTTCTTGACGTGGGTGCCTTTGAAGAGAGTTGGGAAGAGTAACAAGGTTCCGAGTTTTCCTTTGCCGAAGATGGTGGCAAGGGTGAGCATTCCGGAGTTACGCTTCTGCTCTGGGGCAACGTTCATGCCTCCGCCATAGAAGCGGCCGTGCATGGTGGAGCAGATATAGACTTTCTTAAGCTGGATTTCCTCTTTGTCATCGACTTTGATGGTGGCGTTTCTTGGGGTGAAGCCTTTGAAGAGAAGACCGACGGTAATCTTGCCATAGTCAACTTTCTCGCCTTTTTTCTTCTTTTCTTCGGCGACGACGCAGCACTGGCCATCGATGCCGTATCCGATACCGTTGATGAAGCGGTATTTCTTGCCTTCGATCTCAACGATTGGAAGCTTCTTGAGATATGGATTTAAGAGATAGAATGGCTCGTTCTCTTTGTCGTTCTCTTTGATATCGTTAAGGAAATCATTTCCAGTTCCACTTGGATAGAGATAGTAGTTGCATGGAAGATTCTCAACATCGACTCTGTTGATGAAGTGGTTGAGAGTGCCATCTCCGCCGAGCATGACGACGTTGTCGTCTTTCTCAAGGCCTTTCATGAACTTCTCGACTTCAAGGTCGACCATCGAAAGAACCTCAGGTTCCGCAAAACGCTTGGCAATCTCTGGAAGAAGCGCCTCAGCGTTCTCTTTTCCCTTTCCGCCGTCGGCGTAAGGATTGAAAAGCAAATAGTTTTTCATAACATTAAACCCTCCTCATTTAGTTTTTCTGTTATTAGGTTCATGGATAATTTGGCCAAATCGACCGTGGACATTCCTGCATAATCTTCAGGATAAAGGGTCTTAAGGATGTTGAAGTAGACCTTTGTCTTCCTCCATGGGCATCTCTTATGGATTTGGGCCGTGCCGTTAAGCGAGGCGATGACGATTGGACAACCGCTCTTGACTGCGGTCTGGAAAGAACCTGGGTGGAATGGGAGAAGGATGTCATCACCCTTATTTCTCGTTCCTTCTGGGGAAATAGCGATCGAGGCTTTGTCTTCTTTGATGAGGTCGATAGCCTTAACGATGCTCTTGATGCCTTCGGTTGGGTTTTCTCTGTCGATCGGGATGAAACCGGCGGCCTTGATGAATGGGCCAGCGATCGGCATCTTGAAGTTGTCAGGTTTGGAGATATAGATCATCGGGGACTCTTTGAGGGCCTTGATCATGACCATCTGGTCGAAGTTGGAGCGGTGGTTCGTGACGATAAGGAAACGCTGCCCCTTTGGGAGAAGCTCTTTTCCGCGCATGATGATTTTGACGCGGAGGACGCTCATAAGGAGATAGTCATTCTGGCGGAGGAACCAAAGGTAGAACCTGCTTGGTTTTTCCGGAGCCTTCCTGTTCTTGATGAGCATCGCGTAAAGGAAAAGGATCGTCAAAACGAGAAGATAAAGGATATAAAAGATCGGTACAACCAAAGGAATGGCGATAAGAGCGTACCATGGACCGAGGTTGGTATAGAAGAGATAGCCAAACCAAGCACTGATGCTTAGTGAGACTAGCCCATGAATGATAGTCAGAAGCATATAAGAAATTTTAGCCTCTCGCGCGCATGGGCACAACTACAAAATATAGCAAATCGAACAAGATTGAGGTTTTCTCTTTTCCAAACAAAACCGCCATAAAGTCTTTTAAAACCATGGCCAAGATTTATATAATCTTTATCGAGGCAAGCGCTTCATTTTGTTAGATTGCTTAAGCCTCAGAATAATAGCAAAACTTATGCCACATTCATCAGGAGGAGGATTCCACGGCGGCGGCTTCCATGGAGGAGGCGGCTTCAGCGGCCATCATTATGGTCGTGGTGCTTCTAATGTCCCGCTCGTTTCCAGGTTCCATTATCCAGGAGCTACTGCTTGGCTATATTACACTAGCCGTGGTGTCCCACATATCGTCTATAGTTCGCAAGACATAACCAAGACACCTAAAAGCGGTGGACCTTTTGCTTACGTCCTTTTAGGTATTTTCGCTGTTCTTCCTATTGCTTTCATCGCCTTGGCAGGGCAACAGCATCCTGCTCGCGTTGGCATGAATTACGATACGACCATTATCATTAAAGATAATGCGGGTGTTTTAAGCGCTTCCGAAACATTTGAACTTCAAAGCGTCTTCAA
>CAMKAQ010000091.1 GCA_946410525.1 uncultured Caryophanales bacterium
GTTACGGTAGGTCTTAGCCTCGACGCCTTTACCAAGGTAGGTGTCTGGGAAATCGTCTTTGCTGACCTGGCGGAGTTCGTACTTCTCATCTTCGGTTGGGGCGGCAGCTTCATCGGCGGCATACATGGCGTCGACATAAGCCTGAACCTGCTCTTCGAGGATGGTGACTTCTTCACCGTCCTTGTTGGTCTTAAGGGTGATGGCACCATCCTTAGTAGGAGTGATGACTTCAGAAGTGCCAGTTGGAGTGGATTCTCCACCTTCAGGGGTGGTGTTTCCGGCTGGGGTCTTGTCACAGGCGCTCAAGACGAGTAACGCTGAGGCAAGCAAAATAATGTTTTTCTTCATTTTGTTTTTCCTTTCATTTAGGGGCTCATCCCTAATCTCGGATTTTGTAAGCCTCATTAGAATATCATTAGATATTCGTGCCTACAATGATATTTACAAACATCAAGAAATTAAAAAGTGGCCATCCTTTTGGAATAGCCACATTTTGCTAGGGTTTTTGATTAGGCAGCTGGTTCGAGAAGATTCTCTTTGAGCTGCTCAACTTCGGCTGCGGTCATATTGCAACGCTCTTGCATCCAATCGGAGACGATGTCGCTGAAAGATTTGCCTTCTTGGTAGAAAGAAGAGTTCTTAATCGCTGTGACAAGCGCTGGGAAGTCATAGGAGTAGCCATTGCTATCGGTGACTTTTACGTCTCTTCTACGGGTGTGGATGGTATCGAATGAAGTGAACTCGTAGTCCATACAGCACTCAGTGTATGAGACACCAAGAAGTCCATCGAGAAGGAAGGCGATTGTGCCAGTTCTATCGGCACCGCCCCAGCAATGGAAATAAACAGCCGCATCTTCGGTCGCGTTTCCAAGGACGGTGAAGATATGCTTAAGCATGGTCGCTGAGCCAGTGTTGAACAAAGAGGCGTAGGAACCACTGCTCTGGCAATCGTAGGTAACGACACCATCATCGCCATGGAGGTTAGAGGCGCTAAGGTTATTGGTCTCTCTGCCGCTCTGGCGGAGGTCAAGCTCATAACGGATGTTGAGGTCGCCATAAAGGATGTCGTTGGTCTCTTCGTCCCAGGTGACGATGTGCTTCTGTGGGATGCCGGTGTCATATTCGACGGCGGTAAGCTCGCCACCGCGGAAGATGATGCCTTGTTTGGTGCGGCGTCCGCTGCTTGTCATCTTTCCACCGAAGTCACGGACGTTATAGGCAAGTCCACTCTTGATGTTACGGAAATGACCTTTGGTCTTGAAGGATCCAACAACGCTGTCATGAGCGCCATCGGCAGTCTCGACTTTCCAGTAATAGACGGTATCGCAAAGAAGGTTGACGAGGGTGGTTGAAGTGCCGGAGACTGTTTTTTCCTCCGCTCCTTCCATGCCGCCATTCGTGGCCCATTTGACTTTGTAATCGCCAGAATATGAGACGGTGCTTTCCCATTCAAGCTCGATTGGTTTGAAGTCATCTCTGTCGTTGTCGTTAGCGTCACCCTGATAATCGACTGGGTTAACGTTTCCACAGACGCTGGTGCGGATCTGATACTTCTCTTCTTCAGAGAGGTTCTCCGCCGCTTCTGCTTCATACATGGCATCGCAATAAGCCTGAACGCCTGGGTGAAGGATAGAAACTTCAGCACCTTCGTTATTTTTCTTTAAGGTGATCTTCCCATCTTTGGCAGGAAGCAACGATTCGCCAGCGGACTCGGATGGAAGAGACCCCTCTCCAGATGTTAAGGAGCTTCCTCCCTGGTTGCCGCATGCGGTCAAGATGAAGAGCGATGAGGCAAGCAAAATAATGTTTTTCTTCATAAAATATGTCCTTTCAAAGGGCTTTCAATGTTATTAGGGTAACGCATTAATGCTTCAAAAGGAAGCACGCAAAGAAAAAGGACCGCCTTTTAGGACGGTCCTAGTGTGAATAAAGGGACTATTCGTCGACGACTTCTTGACGGTCGTGAGCTTCGATGTACTGGGCTTTGACCTGTTTCATCTTCTTCTCGACGGTGAAGCCTTCAAGACGCTTGGCCTCTTCGCCTTGGTCAAGGAGACCATTGCCAGCTGGGATAAGCTTACCGGCGATGACGTTCTCCTTAAGGCCGTGGAGAGGATCGGTCTTGTTCTTGATGGCCGCATCGGTGAGGACACGGGTGGTTTCCTGGAAGGAAGCCGCGGAGAGGAAGGACTCGGTCTCGAGAGCCGCCTTGGTGATGCCAAGGACGAGTGGGGTCGCGACAGCTGGGCGCTTGCCAGCAAGGAGGGCTTCCTGGTTGCAGGCGGTGAAACGCTCAATGTCGACCTTGGTGCCTGGGAGAAGAGGTGTCTCTCCACCATCGATGACGAGCATCTTGCGAAGCATCTGTCTGATGATGACCTCAAGGTGTTTGTCAGAGATGCCGATGCCTTGAGCGGCATAGACCTTCTGGATTTCCTTGATCATGTAGACCTGAACCTTCTCGGTTGAGGAGACTTCGAGGAGGGCTTTTGGATTGATAGCACCTTCGGTGATCTTTCCACCAGCTTCGATGACGTCGCCCTTCTTGACGCGGAGACGGGAACCGTAATCGGTGACGTAGGTCTTGACCTCTGGTTCTTCTTGCTCAGCGGTTGTCTTGCTGAGGGAAACGATCTTGACTTCGCTTCTGCCATCGCCCTTGTCGATGATCTCGCTGACGGTGCCGTCGATCTCACTGATCTTAGCCTCGCCTTTTGGATTACGGGATTCGACGAGCTCTTGGACACGTGGAAGACCTTGGGTGATATCGGTCGTCGCCATACCACCGGTATGGAAGACTCGCATGGTGAGCTGAGTACCAGGTTCACCGATGGACTGAGCGGCCATGATACCGACGGCCTCGCCAAGTTCGACGAGGTGACCGGTGGCCATGTTAAGACCATAGCAGTGCTGGCAGACGCCATTCTTGGTCTGGCAGGTGAAGAGAGAACGAATCTCGACTTCGGTGATGCCTTCTTTGACGATACGCTTGGCATCTTCCTCGGTGATGAGGGTGTTGCCTTTCACAAGGACCTCACCGGTCTTTGGAGAGACGATGTCGTGCATGGCGTAACGGCCGACAAGACGGTCCTCGAGTTTGACGAGGATGATGTCTTTGGCGGTGTCTTTGATCTCACGGACCTTGAAACCGTGGTCGCAATGGCAGTCTTCCTCGCGGACGACGACGTCCTGAGCGACGTCGACAAGACGTCTAGTGAGGTAGCCAGAGTCAGCGGTCTTAAGAGCGGTATCGGCACCACCCTTACGGGAACCGTGGGTATTGTGGAAGTATTCGGCGATGGATAAGCCTTGGCGGTAAGAGGAGACGATTGGCATTTCGTAGACGTAGTCTTTGTGGGCGCTGCCACGAGCAGCGGCGACAAGGCCCTTCATACCTTCAAGCTGGTTGAAGTTATCGATGGAGCCACGGGAACCGGAGTCAAGCATGATGATGACTGGGTTCTGCTTCTGGTCTGGGCGGGCGACGTGTTTCTTAATGAGTTCACGGACGCCGTCGGTGCAGCTCTGCCAAAGCTCAACGACCTTTTCATGACGCTCATCCTCGGAGAGGAAGCCTTTGTCATAGGCAAGGTGGTTGATGTGGGCGACTTTCTCACGGTATTCCTCGACGAGCTCTTCTTTGCCAGTCACTGGGGTGATGTCGCTAAGAGAGACGGTGACGGAGGAAAGGGTGGAATATTTGAAGCCCTGATCCTTGATCTTGTCAAGGACGGCGCTGGTCTTGCTTGGATATGGCTCAAGAAGGGTTTTCTTGACGCTTTCCATCGCGGAAAGAGCGTCGGTAAGACCTTGCTGAACGTTGTTGAGCTGGTCTTGGGCTTTGTGAAGGATGTAGTTGTGCTTGTTCTCGACGTTAAGGGTATCACGAGAGGCTTCCATCTCTTTCTCAACGAGGTCAGAGACGCGGTTGAGGAAGCTGACTGGGTTGCTCTTGTCGGTAGCCTGGAACTCATCGGAGATATCCTGGAGTCTCTTGACGAAGCCATCTTCGTTCATGTCGTACTTGTGGAAGACGAGGTCGATGATGGTGCCAAGGTCCTTCTTCTTGATTGGTTGACGGAGTGGGGTGTTGGCAATGATCTCAGGGATGTTGCTTCCCATTGGGACGAACCAGGATTTGATCTCTTCAAGAGAGGCGCCTGGTTTGGCGTTGATGTAGTTGAAATCATCTGGGAAGATCTCATTGAAGATGAGCTTGCCAACTGTGGTGATGAGGTATTTGCCACGGCAGTAGAATGGGAGACCATACTCTTTGATGTTGTCTGGATCAGACTCTGGAGCGAAGGTCTTGTGGATTCTTTCGGCTCTGATGGCGATACGGTTATGGAGGGAGATGAGTCCGCTTTCGTAAGCGTCGATGACTTCGTTGACGTGGGAGAAGACCTTGCCTTCGAGGGCAGCGAACTGCTCGTCTTTGAGGGCCTTGTCTTCGTTGATCCTCTTCTCATCCTCATCGTAGATGGTGATGGAACGGAGGGTCTTGGCACGGGTGAGGAAGTCGGCTTTGGACTCTTCTTGGGTGAGGTAGTAGTTACCAAGAATCATGTCTTGGCCAGGGATGACGATTGGTTTGCCATCTTTTGGACCAAGGATGTTATTGGAAGCGAGCATGAGGTTAAGGGCCTCTTCTTGCGCGGCTTTTCCTAGTGGAACGTGGACCGCCATTTGGTCACCGTCGAAGTCGGCGTTGAAGCCAGGGCAGACAAGTGGGTGCAAGCGGATGGCGTGGCCATCGACGAGCACTGGCTGGAAGGCTTGAATACCTAAACGGTGAAGGGTTGGAGCACGGTTGAGGAGAACCGGGTGCTTGGAGACGATTTCCTCGACGATGTCGTAAACGACGGAATCATA
>CAMKAQ010000092.1 GCA_946410525.1 uncultured Caryophanales bacterium
CTCTGGCTCTGGCTCCGGTTCTGGCTCTGGCTCTGGTTCTGGCTCTGGCTCAGGTGCTGGTTCCTCTTTTGGCTCGACTTCTTCAACAACGGCGATGTTCTGAAGATATCTGGCGAGCTCTTCGGCAACGATGGAACGGACTTCCTCAGCGGAGAGTTTCTCTTTTGGCTCTTCGGCTTTTGGAGCGGCTCCGAGTTCTTCGCGGATGATGTCGCGAACTTCTTCGGAGGTAAGACCGGCTTCGGCTGGTTTGACGGCGCCTTCGACTTCCTCTTTGATCATCTTTCTGAGATCATCAGCAGTCATGACGTCTTCAGCCTCTTCTTCAGCTGGTTCTTCTTCGTCTTTGCCAGTGTAGTATTCAGCGAGTTCTTCCTGGATGACTTCGCGGGCTCTTTCATCGGTAAGAGGTTCGATCTCTTCTGGATGCTCGCGATCGTCTAATTCTTCACGGATGATGGCACGGAGCTCTTTGGCGGTAAGAGGTCTATCCTCTTCTTCGCACTGGCATTCGCACTTGCATGGCTCTGGCTCTGGCTCTGGTTTTGGCTCAGGTTTTGGCTCATGGCAATGGCATTCGTGAGGTGGGTAGCAATATGGCATTGGAGCGCCATTATAGAAGTTCTGGATGATGTAAGGTCCGGCTTTTTCGGAATGCTTGTCTTCTTTTTCTTCTTCGCATTCGCATTCTTCTTCGTCTTCTTCGTATTCGTCTGCGCCTTCTTCTTCAACGGCTTTCTTGGCTTTCTTTTCTTTGGCAAGAGCAGCAGTTGATTTGATGATGGCGACAAGGCCGAGGATGTAAGCGGCAAGTAAAACGAGGACGAAGAGTAAAGCAGCAAGGCCAAGGCCTTTGCCATATTCACTCGAGATGGAGCTTCCGATGGCGCCTAAGGCATCGTGATAATAGGCCATTCCATCTTTCGCCATGCCGGAGCCTTCGAAGAGAGCACCAACGAAGGAGGTACCTTCTTTGACTGGGACAAGGGCAAGGGCCAATAAGAGGGCGCTAGCGCCTGCGGCAAGAAGCCAAGCGAGGTTTGGGATTAAGTGGATAGGTTTCTTCTTAACGATGAGAAGAATGAGGTTGATGATCCACAGGATGACGAGAACCGCCAAAGCCGCAAGGATCAAGACGTCCATGACGAGAACGCCGATTTCAAACTTTGTGAAAAGTTCTTTGTTCTCGAACCCAATAAGAGTTCCGAACACGGCTGGCAATTCACCAAGAGCAGCTAAGAGGTCGGCTTTTTTAAATGTGTCCGCCCAACCACCTGCCATACTTGGGGCCACGATGTAGACTGCGATACCAGCGCCAAGCATGACGACTGAAAGAATCGCAAGTACAAAAATTGGAGCTTTTGATTTTTTCATATATATTTCCCCTTTGTACTAATATTAGGACCAATCTTTACAGAAAAAAAGCAAAATAATACGTTTTTGCGGGGGATATTTGATATTTTTTTATCGTTTCAGAGGAGTTTTGAATAAGCTTTAATGGCTTTTGGGCAGACTTCAATTGTAATTTTTCCTGAAGGACCTTTTTCTCCGTCAAGGCACCAGTATTCAGATGCTGGCGCTTCTATAGAACATTTGCCAATTGTAAAAGGATGTACATTTTTGAACGGAATATAGTGAAGCAAACCGTTTAATGGTCCCTTGTCCGTAATATAGAGTTCAAACTGGCCATCATCATAGACACATTGCTTGTTCACGGTGAAGCCAGCCATATGGGTTCCATTCATGATCATGAGAAATGGGGACTCCCCTTCAATATCTTCTTTGTCGTCTAGTTTGGCTTTGAATGGAATGAGGGTTTTCTTGAAGGCTTCCCCTACCGCTTTCTCATAGTAGGCGAGTTTGCCAACCTGCCTTTTTCTCTTTCTGCCGACTGAGTAAGGGATATCGCTATACGCGCCTATGCAGCATGTGTATGCAAAATAATAGGTATTATCTTCTGAGGTCACTTTTCCGACATCGTAGTCTTTCGAAACCTGGTTCAAAATGATTTCGACATCCTTTTTGTAGTCGTTTTTAAGGCCAAAGGCTTTTCCAACATCGCCTAAGGTGCCGAAATTGAGGTAGCCAATAGTTGGTCTTTTCTCTAAAACCATCACTGAGGCCAAAGCATTGTTGAAAGTACCATCCCCTCCTACGATGATGAGGGAATCGAAGTCGCTTCCTTTCTCGTGGATAAGCCTTGAAGTCTCTTCTTTTGAGAGGGTGCAGACGCATTCGAGAGCATCAAAAACAGTCGATAGCCTTTCTTTGACGTAGGAAAGTTTGTTCGAAAAGCCCCTCTTGTTAGAACCGGTGTTATGGGAATAGATAAGCAACGCTTTCATTAGAGAAACTATAGCATAAAAGCAAAAGAAAAGGACCCGAGTGGGTCCTAGTCGTTTGTTTTGTTTTTTATTCGAGAGCGAAGATGAGAGGGTAGATGCTTTGTCTGCCATCGATCTCGACCATCTCAAGATTTGGGAAGTCTTTCTTCACGAGGCCTTGGAGATCTTCCTTGACCTTATCGTCAGCATCCTCGCCATAGAAAATGGTGAAGACGGACTTCTCCTCGATTTCTGGGACCTTGGTAAGGAGTTCCTTGATGGTCGCCATCATATCTGGGGAAGAAGAGACGATGTTATTCTTGAGGATGCCCATGTAATCACCCTTCTTGATGGTGATGCCGTTATTCAAAGAGTCGCGAATTGCTGGGGAAATCTCCGCAGAAACGACTCCTTTCATGGATTCGTTCATCTCTTTGATGCAGTCCTCGATGTTCTGACCATCGAAGAAGGCCATTGAGAGAGCGCTATAGGCTTCGACGACACTCTTGGAGTGAAGAACATAGACCTTGCTTTTGGTGTAGAGCTTAGCAGCTTGCTCAGCGGTAAGGATGATGTTGCCATTATTTGGGAAAACGATGATGTTGTCCGCGTTAGCGGCATCAAAGGCTTTGATGAAGTCATCAGCGCTTGGGTTCATGGTTTGGCCGCCAGAGACGATCTGGTTGGCACCCATGTTAAGGAAGAGTTCAGTGATGCTTGAGGATGGGGAAACGGCAACAATCTGAACTTCCTGGCGTTTTTCATTGGCCAAGATGTGTTCGGTTGGCTTTTCTTCCTCAATTGGCATCTCTTTGAGAAGCTTCTCGTTATGCTGGATGGACATGTTCTCCATCTTGAAAGTGACGAATTCGCCGAACTTTTGAGCGTATTGGATGGCTTTCCATGGCTCTTTGGTGTGAACGTGGACTTTGACGATGCTCTTTTGTTTGAGAGCAACGATTGAGTCACCGATTCCCTCTAAGAAATGGATCATCTCTTTGAGGTCAAAGGCTTTTGGATCGCACTTCGAGACAAGAAGCTGAAGGATGAATTCGGTGCAGTATCCGTAATCAAGGACGGAATTCTCATCGAATGGGATCTTCTCATCAGTGGCAACTCCGTTGGTTGGACCATTGAATTCAGCATCAGCGATTTCTTCTCCGACGATGTATTTGCCCATGCCTTCCATGATGTAGACAAGGCCTGCTCCACCGCTATCGATGACGCCAGCCTCTTTGAGAACCGGGAGCAATTCTGGGGTTTTATCGAGGGAAATCCTCATCTCGCGAAGGAGATCTTCGAATAATGTCTCGAAGTCTTTGATTCGAGAAAGGTTGTCCATGATATAGACGGTCGACTCACGAGCGACGGTAAGAACCGTGCCTTCGACTGGATGGACGACGGCTTCATAGGCTTTTGAGGTTCCGCTTCTAAGGGCACTAGCGAATTGGGTAACGTTAGCGGTATCGAGACTCGAAAGAGCCTCGGAAATGCCTTGGAAGAACTGGCTGATGATAACGCCAGAATTTCCACGGGCGCCTAAAAGCATGCCGCCAGCGAGTTTTTCAGCCACGTCTCCGATAGAATCAAAGTTAGCGTCTTTCATGGCGTTAACACCACCCGTTAAGGTAGCAGCAATGTTGGTTCCGGTGTCTCCATCAGGGACAGGGAACACATTAAGATCATTGACTTTCTCATAGTGATTCTTGAGGTCGCGATAACCATTGAGAACCATTTCTGAGAAGGTTTTTCCGGTAATAGTCTTCATACGTATATTCCTCTCTTATGTAAGAGGTAGTTGCTTATTTGTCTGCGCAGACGGTGACTTCTTTGCCATAGAAATAGGCAGAGATGGTTCCAGGACCAGTTGAAGCACCGACGATAGGTCCGATTGGGCCAACATAGATGTCTTTTGGCTGGGCAAGCTTAAGGATTTCTTGCTTGAGCATCTCGGCACCCTCTGGATCGACGATGTGACCAATGTAGATGGTGCTGTTTTCGATATCCTCGCAGAGTTCGACGGTCATCTTGGCGACTTCCTTAATGGATGGAAGACGGCCTTTGACCTTCTTAACGGCGAAGTTGTGACCCTTGATGTCGCTGATAAGGATAGGTTTGACACCGAAGAGATTACCGAAGAAAGCGGCGGCAGCGGTAACACGGCCAGCGGCTTTGAGGTATTTAAGGGTTTCGCAGGAAGCGACTTGGTTGAATTTGAGGCGTTCTTTTTCAAGCCAGGCACCAATTTCATCAACATTCTTGCCAGCGTTAGCAAGCTCTCTGGCTTTGATGGCCATAAGACCCTGGGCATACCCTGAAACTAAAGAGTCAATGCAAACGACTTTGCAGCCTTTGTATTTTGGGTTGAGTTTATCGGCAATTTGATGTGCGACGTTGATCGAAGCGCTGAGGCCGCTAGAACAGGCGATGTACAATACATCCATTCCTTGTTCCAAATATTTGGTGAATTGGGTTTCGTATTCCTGGGCTGTGACGGCTGAAGTATAGATTCTTCTGCCCTCAATTAAT
>CAMKAQ010000093.1 GCA_946410525.1 uncultured Caryophanales bacterium
TCTTTAAGCTGTTGCCCTTGAGGTCATTGCCTGGATTCCACTGGAAGTCCCAGGTAGAGACCTGCTCTTGGGAAACGTATTCGGTGTTATAGGTGTAACCCATGGTGCCCCAGAAATATGGGACGGCGAAGTCGCTGAGCTCGTTGGTGTCGAAGAGCTCTTTGATGTATGGGGAAGTGTTGTTGTTGACGTTCTCAAGGCCTTCGGTGTACTTCTTGGCGGCCTTGTCATATCCGAAAGATTCGAGCATGCCTTCGCTTTGCATCTTCTGAATCATGTAGTCAGATGGGCAGCAAAGGTCGGCTTTGACAAGCTTCTTGCTGAGCTTGGTGTACATGGTCTCGTTGGTGTCGAAGGTGGTGTAGTTGACCTTGATCTTCTGGCCATTATGGCTTTCGGCATAGGCTTTCTCGAAAGCGAGGATGGTTGAATCCTCGAGAGGATTGCCTTTCTCGTCAACACCTTCGTAGATGTAGTCTTCCCAGTTGAAGACATTGAGGGTGATGGTGCCGTCATCGGCACCGCAGCTAGCGAGTCCGCCTAAGCTCATGAGTGCGGCCATCGCTAAGATAAGTGCGCTTTTTTTCATTTCTAATTCCTCCTATAAAATTAGATTTTTTTCGCTTTGCGATTATTTACTATCGTGTAGCCGATCATGACGGCGACGATGAGTAAGAAGATTAATGTCGTGAAGGACCTGATCTGGATTGGGACGCTTCCCTTCGCAAGGGTTCCTTGCACGTAGGTCGAGATGGTCTGAAAATCAGTACCCTCCGACGGTTTGGTGAATTCGGTGATGACAAAGTCATCGAGAGAAAGTGTCATCGAAATCATGAAGCCTGAGAAGATGCCAGGCATAAGGTCTGGGATCATGACCTTGAAGAGGGCTCCGCTTCTGCTGGCGCCAAGGTCCATCGCTGCTTCGTAGAGGGACGGGTCCATCTGCTCTAGCTTCGGCTGGACGTTGATGACGACAAACGGGATCGTGAGGACCATATGGCCAATGATGAGTGAGAAGGCGCTTGTCGGGAGGCCAAGGAAGGCGAAGAGGATGACAAGGGAGAGCGCCATGACGATTTCGGCGTTGACGATCGGGATCTCATTGGCGAAATTGAAGACCGTTTTGAACTTCTTGCCTAAGAAATGCATACCGATTGCGCCTGCGGTTCCTAAGACCGTGGAAAGCAATGAGGCAACGATAGCCACCCATACGGTGTTCCATGTGGCTTCCCAAATTTCCTTCGCATAGATGTTCTTCCCATTGAAGAGAGTGCTATAGCAATCGAAATTGAAGCCATTCCACTGACCGATGACTTTGGCATCGGTGAAGCTATAGACGATGAGGTACATGATAGGGAGATACATGACAAGAAGCATGATCCATACGAAAGTAAGGGCCACCGCTTTCTTGGCTTTTTCTCCTTTTTCGCGTCTCTTAAGGGAGATGTTGGTCTCCTCCATCGTTGAGACCGGAGCGGTTAACTGGATTTCTTTTTCCATTTTTACCTACCTCCTTTCTTCTTCTCACTGAAGAAGTTCTCAAAGACGACGGAAAGTCCGATGAGGGCGAGCATGATGATGGCGTAGACACTGCCAACATTAAGTTGGGAGTGAAGGAACTGGTGCTCAATCTGACCACCGATAAGCTTGATGGTGCGTCCGGATAAGGCATCGGTGATGACATAACTCGACATGGTCGGCATGAAGGTCATCGTCGCAGCAGACACGATTCCAGGAACGGTCATTGGAACGATGGTCTTGATGAAGACCTGGACTGGGGAAGCGCCTAAGTCAGCGGCCGCCTCAATCTGGCTCTTATCGAGTTTGAGCATCGTGTTATAGAGAGGGAGGATGGCAAATGGGAGGTAGTTATAGACCATGCCGATGATGGAGCAAACCCATGGGTGCATCGCCGGATCAAGGCCAAAGAAGATAAGAAGCTGCTTGGTGGCGACGGTTCTGATGACGAAGTTTATCCACATCGGGAGAAGGAAGAGGTAGACAAGGACGGCGTTCTTGTTCCACTTCGAATTGGCAAGGATATAGGCGATTGGATAAGCGATAAGGATACAGATAACGGTCGTAAGGGCCGCAACGCCTAAGGATTGGCCGATGACTTTGAAAGTGGTCACACTGCTATCGCCCTCAAAGACCGATTTGAAGTTCTTGAGTGTGAAAAGGCCAGTCGTTGGATCCGAGAAGGCATAGTAGAAGATGAGAAGGATAGGAAAGATGATGAAAAGGATGAGGAAGATGCCATATGGCATGCAGAGCCACTTACGGGTCTCGTGGACCTTTCCTTGATTCCTAGATAAGGTTTTGGTTGCTTCCATTTTGCTTATCTTCCACCTTTGAGTTTGACTTCGACGCCGCCCTCTTTGATGACAAGGGAGACGTTGTCGCCGATATTCCAGAGGTCTGGGGTGTTGACGATGAATTCCTCATCGACATCTTGATTCCAGACGGTTACTTCGTAATGGTCGCCAAGGTAAATCATGTTGATGATCTCGCCATGAAGGTCGGAGGCGTTTGGATCATCGGAAAGCTCAAGGTCATCGAAACCGACTTCGACGGAGACCTGAAGTCCTTCGACATCCCTTTCTTCGCCCTTATCGTTGATGAGGATGCCTTCTTCGCTAAGGCGATAGCCTGGGAAGAGCTTAAGGACATCGAAATTCGCGTGGATGCCAGCAAAGCTGACGTGGCAGTGTTTGGTAAGATGGCCATCGTAATAGTTAGAGGTAAATGGCTTCTTCATGATCTGGATGTTCTCTGGGTCAACGGAGAGACCAACGATGCTTTCTTCTTCGAAGTTCTTGGTGGATTGAGCGATCATCTCGTTCTTGCCAACCATGGTGATGTATTCGTAATGCATGCCTTTGAAGATCTTGGAAACGATCTTGGCATTGACGGTGCCTTTGTCTTTGGCGGAGATGATGACGTCCTCTGGACGGATGACGACGTCAACTTTCTCGTTAAGGGCGAATTTGCCTTCGTCGGCTGGGTCGCTGTCGAAGGAAGCACCTAAGAATTTGATCTTGTTCCCCTTCTGCACCGTTCCGGTGAAGATCGAGGATTCGCCGATGAAGTCAGCGACGAAAGCGTTCTTTGGCTCGTCGTAGATCTCTTTTGGGGTGCCGACCTGCTGGATTTCGCCATCAGACATGACGACGATGGTGTCGGACATGGTGAGGGCTTCTTCCTGGTCGTGGGTGACGTAGATGAAAGTGATGCCAAGCTTTTTGTGCATGGCTTTGAGCTCAAGCTGCATCTCCTTCCTCATCTTGAGGTCGAGAGCGCCTAAAGGCTCATCGAGGAGAAGGATCTCTGGCTCATTGACGATAGCGCGGGCGATGGCGATTCTTTGCTGTTGGCCGCCAGAGAGGGTTGAGACCGCTCTCTTCTCGAAGCCTTCGAGGTCAACGAGGTTGAGGGCATATTTGACTTTGGCTCTGATTTCTTCTTTGGTGAGCTTTCTTTTCGCGTAGAGCTGCTCGCCGTTTTCACCAAGGATCGGATTGCCTTCTTTGTCTTTGAGAGGCTTGCTCAAATCATCGACCCTCTTGTACTGAAGGCCGAAAGCGATGTTCTTGTAGATATTGAGATGGGTGAAAAGGGCGTAACGCTGGAAGACGGTGTTGATTGGTCTTTTGTATGGCGGGATGAGGGAAATGTCCTGGCCATTGAGAAGAATCTGACCGCTTGTTGGCATATCGAAGCCAGCGATCATTCTGAGGGTGGTTGTCTTGCCACATCCGGAAGGACCAAGGAAGGTGACGAACTCACCTCTTTTGATATCGAGATTGAAGTTGTCGACAGCGGTGAATGACTTGTCAAAGACCTTGCAGACATTCTTCAAAGAAATGATTGTATTCTCAGCGTTCATTTTCATGCCTCCATACCCTCTTAGAAACAGGTAAACGAATGCCAGTAATTCCATGTCGATTTTCGACTAGGAAACTTGACGCGAAAAATAATGCATTAAAAGGACACAAAAAACAACAAAATTTTTATCACTTTTTCCGATATTTTTTTTGTGATGGTTTTTGAAAAAATCAAAATGTGACATTTTGTCGGACTTATCGAAGTTTCCCCAGCATTTTTTTGCTCGAAATTTTTTTGATTTTTTTCGAAATTTTCCGCTTCAAAAATCGTTCAGAAAACCCAGTGCGATTTTCTACCCACTTTTTGGGGGTGGTTTTTGGGGGTTCGCGCGCGTACGCGACCTTATTTTATGCATGAAATTTGCTGTCTTTTTTTGCTTTCGTTTTTCTTCTAGAATTGTGGGTATGAAAAAAGGCCTTTTTCTTACCGTCTCACTCTCCCTCTTGGCCCTTCTTTCCGCATGCCAAAACAATGATTCCCTTGCTAAGGTCAATCTCACATTCGGAAAGCTCTATGATTCATCGAAACTCGAGACCATCGAAGACCATCTAGAAACACTCACCCACTCAGGTTTGACTTCTCTTGTCTCCTCAAAGAAAGAATTTGTCCTTCTTGTCTATGACAAGGGCAACACCTGCACCTGCTGGGAGGACTTCGAAAAAACCATCCTTTCATTCGTGAAGAGGGAGAATGCGCTCATGTACGCCATCTCCCCTAGCGAATTCGATGGAGGGCATGAGACCTTCGGCTTAACCATCTCAAAGAGCGAAGAAACCATAGCCATCTTTGAGGACGGGAGGGTCAAAGAACAGAGGGTCACAAAAGGCTCAGAAGACGAATTCATGACCCCTGCCGTTTTCTCTTCCTGGATGAGCGAAAGGGTTCATTTTTCCGATATGCTTTACGTCAGCAAAACCCAATTAGAGGGGCTTTTTGCTGGGGATATT
>CAMKAQ010000094.1 GCA_946410525.1 uncultured Caryophanales bacterium
GTGGCAAACATAAAGATATTTGCTCTCAAGGCCTTCGCCATGTCCCCATGGGATGCATTCGTCATCGACTCCGACTGGCATGCCATTGTAACCAATGGACACGACCTTGTGGGCCTTGTCGACGATGCAGGCTCCGACTTGGGTGGATGGATCTTTGCTTCTTAAGGCGCTAAGTTGGGCAATGCCCATGAAGTACTCGTCCCAGCTGATGTAGTCTGTGCGGTGTTTCTCTTCCATAACAAATCTCCTATTCGGTCAATTAATGATAGCCATAGAACTCATAGAGTTCACGAAAAAAAGGTAAAGCTAAGAAAAAAGAGCCAAATGGCTCATCTTTCTTAGACCCTGCGAGTAAGGAGAAGTCTGTAGCCGACACCGTAGACGGTATCGATTCTGAATCCCTTAATCTTGCTGAGCTTCTTTTTGATAACACCGACATGAACGTCAATGGTTCTTGTGTTGGCGCTGCTTGTCTCGAATTTCTGATCATCCCAGAGAAGAGATAAGAGTTCTTTTCTGGTGACAGCGGTTGGGTTGTGCTCGTAGAGGCAATAGAAGATTTTCCATTCGGCCTTCGTAAACGAGACTGTGCAACGGTAGCAAACCAATGTTCTATTTTCAGTATCACATGTAACGACCGATCCATCGGCGCGTGTAATTGGAATTAGAGCCACTTAGTCAAAACCTCCTAAAAATTGGGGCTTACAAATTATGGGGTCTTAAAAATTTTTTGCAAGGTAAAAACACCCAAAATGTAAAATATGAAAAATTTTGTCAAGAAAGCACTTTAATGACTATCGCACAAGCGACGGCCAGAGCAATGACAACCGAAAAGAAAATAATCCACCCTATGTGGGTTTTCCTTTCTTTTTTAGGGTCATAACCTTCCTCAACTGGTTCAAAAGCAGAGGTAGGATTCAGTTCTTTTTTATCGGTTTCGTTATTCATCTTTTTTGCTGTTTTCTAAGCGAAGGTGAAGCTGCTTGTGATCAAAGACGAGCATCCAGTAGACGGAGATTGTGCTGATGGTGACGTTAGCAGGGAGCCCTAAGAGGAGCATCATGAAGAAATACTCAAAGGATGGGCTATATCCGTTTCCGAAGATGAAGTAGAAAAGGAAGAAGGCAAGACTCTTAAGGACGGTCATCACCAAGACTTCGCAAAGAAGGGAGATGAGAGCGGTCTCGTTTGGCGAAGGAATATCAGAATACTCAAGGACGTTCTGCTCGAAGCGTCTATTGGTCAAGGTGACGCTAAGGCAGCAGGCGACGGAGACCAAAACCATGATTCCGAGAATGATGAATTTGGCGACCAATACATGTTCGCCTTTGAAGACCGTGCCACCGATGAAGTCAGTGAAGAAAAGCACTGCGGCAAGGCCAGCCAAAATGACTAACATTGCAATAAACACGGCAAATGGAGGTTTTAAAGATGAGCGGAATTTGCTGGTGATTTTTTCAAAAATCCACGGCAAAACACCAAGAATTCCATAAACGATGGTGATGAAGAAATTGTAGGCTCCAGTTGCGGCGACCATGGCTGGGATGAAGTCTGAAACGATACCGACAACCACCCCGTAGAAAGGCCCAAGAACGAGAGAGGTGAACATGATGATCGATGGGGTAAGCGAGAAGCGAAGGAAAACCAAATCACCCATTGGGATGAGTTTGAAGATGATGGTTGAGATGATTGAGAGAGCGGTCAACACAGCCGCACTGGTAATGTTTCTAATTGTTAATGTCTTTTTCATAAGTGTAGCGTCTCGATGACATACTCCCTTGCTAAGTTCGCGAAAGCTAAGCTTCCAGTGATGAGAATGATATCATCTGGGTATTTAATGAGGAAGTCGCTTATAGCGAGTTTGTAATCTGGGTTATAGGAATAATCCTCGGCATAGAGGAAATAATCGCTTTCGTCCCTGGCCCTTTTGCTATCGAAGGTGGTGAGGACGATCTCGGCAGCGTCACGGCCGATTCTTGGAAGCTCAACCGCGATGTTTTTGTCACGGAAGCTAGCGAAGACGACGTGGATTGGTTTCTCTCCGCTGAGAGGAATCAATGATTCGACAAGCTCGTTGATGGCCTGTGGGTTGTGCGCCCCATCGATGAAGATGTTGCGGTGCCTTTCAAAGCGGCATGGAAGAGGCGAGGATAATAAGCCTTTCCTAACTGCTTCTTCGGTGACTGGGAACTTCTCATTAAGAATCTTCGTAGCCTCCACCACAACCGAGGCGTTCTTTAACTGATATAACGCCGGGGTGAGAAGCTGAAGCTTCTGGTATGGTCTATAGTCGAAATAGAGATATGGGGCTTCGTAATGTGAGTTGTGATAGGCGTCAACCTGGAAGAATTCACTGTCTCTTTTCTCAGCAATCTCGCGGATGACCTTAATGAGGTCTTCGTCCATAGGTCCAATAAGGACAGGACAATTGTCTTTGATGATGGCCGCTTTATTGCGGGCGATCTCAGAAGTCGTTCTTCCTAGGAAGGCAGTGTGTTCAAGAGAGACGGTTGTAATGATGGAAAGGGCCGGTTTTGCATCCGATAAATTGGTGCTGTCAGTCTCCCCTCCCATTCCGCATTCAATGATAGCGAGATCAGGCTTTTGCTCATTGAAGTAATCAAAGGCCATCGCGGTCTCAATCTCAAAAGAGGAAAGACCAAATTTTCTATACTCATTCTCTCTTTGAGAGAAGATGCGCGCAAAATCCTCATCGCTGATGTCTTCCCCATCGATGCGGATCATCTCGTTTGGTTTCTTGAGATATGGTTTGCTGAAGAGAGCAACTTTGTAACCCGCTGCCTTGTATACCTCAAAGAGGTAATTGGCAGATGAGCCTTTTCCATTCGATCCAGTGATGTGTATGAAAGGGAACTCAATCTTGAGTTTGGTCTTCTTCACGAAGTGGTCCCATTCTTCTCTTTCGTAACGGGACATCGTGAGGTCGTTGTCTTTTAAATATTGAAGAGTGTCTACGTAATTCATCAGAAGTCCTCAAAATCTTTTGAGGAACGGGCATGTCTGTCGATTTCCCTCTCGATATCCTTCTCTTTTAGAGAATTCTTCTTGTCGTGGAGCTGTTTGCCTTTCGCCAAAGCGATTTCCATTTTGGCGTACCCATGAGATAAGAACACTTTGGTTGGGACACAGGTATGACCCTGTTCGGCGATCTTGGACGCTAGTTTCTTAATCTCCTGTTTGTTAAGCAAAAGCTTGCGGTCACGAAGGTGATCAACATTAAAAATGTTGCCTTCCTTATAAGGGGCGATGTGCATATTGCAGACAAAAGCCTCTCCATGTTTCACGAAGATGTAGGCGTCACTGATGGTCGCATTCTTCGATCTGAGGCTTTTGATTTCAGTGCCAGTAAGAACGAGTCCGGCTGTCATGAAGTCGCTTAAAAAATACTCAAAGTGAGCTCTGCGATTCTCAATTAAAACTCCTGACTCTTTCTTTCTGCTCATTGTTCGTTCCTAAGTCAAAGGAATTATAGACCTCTAGTGGTCTATTTGCGAATGCAAAAGGGAAGAGAGTGTATTTCCTAATGGTTAACCGTTAAACGACAAAGAAGAAGATGGAGATGAACATGAGGGCAGTTCCGATTAAACAGAAGCAATGGAAAACCAAGTGGAACCAAGCGTTTTTGTGGCCGATTCCATAAAGAACTGCGCCTACTGTATAGGCCACTCCTCCCATCAGGAGGAGGAATAAACCAGGGAAGAATTCAACAGCCTCAAACAAAGGCCAGAAGGAAATGACGATGATCCAGCCCATGCAAATGTAGTCGATCATGCAGAAGATTCTGAATTTCTTAAGGTTGACCGAATTGAGGGAAATGCCAACCGCGCCTAAGGCGAGGCAGCTGCCATAGATAATCCAGGCCCACACTGGGCTCACGGACATGATGCTTATCAAGCAATATGGAGCGTATGTTCCGGCGATGAGGACGTAGATCATATTGTGATCCAAAACCCTCAAAACACGTTTGCCATTGTTCCTTCCTAGGGCGTGATAGACGCAAGAAGTCGTATAGCAAAGGAGTAAAGAAAGAATGAAAATCGAACAGGAAACGATAGCCCAAACGTTGCCGCTATTGACCGCCTTCAAAATAAGGAAAGGACCAAAAATCAACGTCAAAACCGTGCCCAATCCATGTGTGATGGAGTTTGAGAGTTCTTGGGCGAGTGTGTATTTTGGTAGTTCGGTTTTAAGTGGGCTCATGACCACAATATTAGTACAACTAGTTTCTTTGTCAAGTACATCTAGTTTTATTTACTAGTTTAATATCGTTTGACAATATTTTATGAAGGACTAAACTACGTTTGAACGATTTATGATTACCTTATTAAGAAGACTATTCATAAAGAATTATCAAAACGTCGAGGATGAGACTGTCCGCAAAGACCACGGTGTGTTAGCGGCACTTTTCGGTATCATCTCTAACCTCATTCTCGTCTGCGTTAAGATCACCGCCGCGATCATTATTTCCTACAACGCCGGCTGGTCTTTCTTCCCAATCGCTCTTATCGCAGATGCGATTAACAATACTTCAGATGCATTTACGAGCATCGTTACTTTAGTTAGCTTTAAGATCGCTGCTAAGCCTGGCGATAAAGAACACCCATTCGGACACGAGAGGGTTGAGTACATCGCCAGCATGATCGTCTCCTTCTTTATCATTGTCGTCGCGGTCGAGATCTTCAAAAGCTCACTTGAGAAAGTCATCTCCTCTGGCATCGCCGATTACGATGTCTTAAGCGTCGTC
>CAMKAQ010000095.1 GCA_946410525.1 uncultured Caryophanales bacterium
GGCAGAGGCAAAACGCGACTATTATGAAGTCCTTGGTGTGTCCAAAAGCGCATCCAAAGACGAAATCAAAAGCGCCTACCGCAAACTAGCCAAGCAATACCATCCGGATATCAACCATTCTCCTGACGCCCCAAAGAAATTCGAGGAGATTCAGGAGGCCTACGACGTCCTCTTCGACGACACCAAGAGAAAGCAGTACGACCAGTTCGGACACGCTGCCTTCCAGCAAGGTGGATCAACTGGAGGAGCGGGCAATCCATTTGGAGGAGCTGGCTTCTCAGGCGCCGGTTTTGGCGATGTCGACCTCAATGACATTTTCTCTAGCTTCTTCGGAGGCGGAAGACGCAGTTCCAGAAGTGCTACTGGCCCACAAAAAGGAAACGATGTTCTCGTTCAACGCACGATTTCCTTTATGGATTCCATCAAAGGCACACATCTTAGCGTCCCAATAACCTACGATGAGCCTTGCTCCCATTGCCATGGCACAGGCGCAGAAAGCCCAAGCGATATCTCAACCTGCCCATATTGTGGCGGTCGCGGCTACACTTTGCATACCCAGAGAACCCTCTTTGGTACTATGCAGACCGAAGGTCCATGCGAACATTGCCACGGTACAGGCAAGGTTGTCAAAAACAACTGCAAAACCTGTGGAGGCAGTGGTTATAACCGCGTCCACAAAGACCTTGACGTCAATATCCCAGCCGGCATCAATAACGGCCAGCAGGTCCGCGTCAAAGGCAAAGGCGAAAGAGGCATCAACGGCGGAGAAAATGGCGACTTATACATCGAAGTCCGCATCAAGAAAGACCCAACCTTCACCCGTGATGGCAACGACATCCACATGGAACTTGAGTTATCCTTCGTCGATTGTGCTCTCGGCGCGAGCTTAGATGTCCAAACCGTCTATGGCTCGGTTGAGGTCTCAATCCCAGCAGGAACACAGCCAAATCAGATCCTGAAACTCAAAGGACAAGGCGTCAAAGATCTCCGCACCGGACGTCCAGGCGACCAGTTCCTTCACGTGAAAGTCACGACGCCGACGAATCTATCGTCTACTGAGAAAGACTTGCTTAGACAATTCCAAAAAGAAGAGCAAGCCAAGCTCGGTAAGTGGTGGAACAAAGGCAAAAAATAAGATTAAGGTCTCACAACGTGAGGCCTTTTTTCTTGCTCGTATGCGTGCGAAGGGGTTATGCTATGTTTTGTATTAAGAAAACTAGTTATGCCAACTTGTAGAAATTGCCATCGCACAATCGGAAAATTTGATGCCGATGTTTGCCCATATTGCGGAACACCGGATCCAATCGATTCCCAATATCGAACCAAAGATATGACATCTTTTATCGATCCTCAGAAGCCAAAATCTGGCTTGTATAGGAGCAAAAGCCGCAAGGCGGCTGCTTTGCTTTGCATGTTCCTTGGCTTCGCCGGCATCCACGATTTCTATCTTGGCTTCAAGAAAAACGGACTCATCAACATCATCTTTACCCTCTGTTTCGTCGGAATCATCGGTACTGTGATGCTTGTTCTCAATCTTACCCACGTTATCGAATGGTCGATCCCTGGCGGATATCTCTTACCATTCGCCGCCGACTTCCTTTTCCATGTCGGCTACGGTTTACGTTATCTTTTCAAAGACTCCCTTAAAGACGGGAATGGAGTGTTCCTTCGCTAAAAATGGAACGCTTCTTCGGCCGAGTCGAAGGGGAGAAGGCCTATATCAGCCCCGATAAAGCGCATCATTTGGTGCGTGTTTTGCGTGCGAAAAAGGGCGATAAAATCGAAATCGCCGATACTGGCGAGCTTTATCTTTGTGAGATTAAGAGCATTGATCCGCTCGATATTTGCGTCATTGAATCCTTATACAAACCAAAACCTCTTCCTTTCACTGTTGTTTTGGCGTTCGCTCTCCTTAAAGGCGGACATGATGAGCTCGTTCTCCAAAAAGGAACTGAGTTAGGCGTCAATGAATTTGCCCCATATATTTCTAGCCGCACAATCGTGAGATTAGACCAGAAAGACAAAGAAAAACGCCAAGGCCGTTTTGAAAAGATCGTTCTCTCTTCTTGCGAACAATGCAAACGCATCGACATACCAAAAGTCGACGAGATCTTATCTTTTGATAAGATGACCGATATGAAATTCGACCATGCCTTCTTTGCTTACGAAGGCCTTTCGCATGAATCATTTAACCTTGCCGCCGAAGCCGCGAAGGTCAAAGAAGGCGAGAGAGTTTTGCTTATCGTCGGTCCTGAAGGTGGCTTCGATGAGAAAGAAGTTGCTCTTGCCACCAAGAAAGGCTTAACGCCTGTTTCCCTTGGGCAGAGGATCCTCCGCGCTGAAACCGCCTCTATCTACATGGCCAGCGTCTTTTCGTTTTTAGGGGAGAGCAAATAATGACCCTCTATCAGCTTTTAGCAGACAACCAGGCGCCAACATCGTTCGATCACGGCGATGAGATGGCCTTCTATAACCGTTATTCCTACAAACTATCGGATAACGAGCCTTTTGCCTATCTTTCCAAAATGGTTGACTCCTTTGGGATCATCCGCGCGAACATCGTTTTGCGCGCCATCATGAACAAGGAAGAGATTGAGAAGGAATTCTTCGCTCACTCAAAACTTTTAGAAAAGAATCCAGAGCTCACCCCAATGAAAGAGTTCATGGATAACGTCACCAGCACCTTGCCATATCTTGAGGTTGGCGGAGAGAAGATCTATGTACCGATCTTCCCGTCCTCTTTGGCTTCCATTTATACGAACTCTTACGAAAAGCTATCAGTCCCGCCATATAAGAAACTGCTCAAGGATTATGAGGCCGCGCTCATCGATCCATTCGATTATTATGGCGCCGCTTTGTATGATTCATATTTCACCAAGCTCGTTATTCTTCGCAAGACCGAAAACTCGATGGCGGCTTATGATTACGATGCTGAGTGCATCTATTTCATCAACGAAGAAGGCAGACTTGATGCTAAGATTGCCTTGTTTGACAAAGGGTTAACGAAACCGCTAAAGAACCATATGATCCCACGCATCCAGAAGGTTGTTGATGCGTATTACGAAAACGACAGAGATAAGATGCTCAATGTCCTTTTGAAGGAAAAGCTCATCTCTGACGCCCTCAGAAAAAAGGCTGACGAGAAAAAGAAATGAAGTTCTTTGTTTTTTCGCTTGGCTGCAAAGTTAATTCCTACGAGAAAGACGCCATAAAAGAAGCCCTCATCCAAAGAGGCGACGAAGAGGTGTCTAAGCCTGAAGAGGCTTCTTTGATCGTCGTTAATACCTGTTCAGTCACGGCCACGAGCGACCAGAAGTCCCGCCAGCATATCCGCAAATTCAGAAGGTTATCCCCGGAAGCGACAATCGCCGTCATGGGGTGTTATTCGGAAGGTCACTTAAGTGAAGCCGAGACTCTCGGCGCCGACATCATCATCGGTACCTCAAAGAGAGATAAGCTTCTTTCCTATATCGACGACTTCCAAAAGAACCACAAGAAGATCGTCGACGTCACTTATCTATCGAGAAAGAAGATCTACGAAGAACTGCCTTCGAGCGCTTTCACAAACAACGCCAGAGCCTACCTCAAAATCCAGGATGGATGCGACAAATTCTGTTCTTATTGCCTTATCCCATTCGTTAGGGGGAATTCCCGTTCAAGAACAAGGGAAGATGCGTTAAGAGAAGCGAAAGCGTTGGTTGAGAAAGACTATCAAGAGCTTGTTCTTACCGGCATAGAGGTTGGTTTCTATGGCCTTGACCTTTATGGCAAGGAATATGGCTTGGGCGAACTCGTTGAGGACATCATCAAAGAGAACCCAACACTTAAGAGGCTCCGCCTATCATCAATCGACATCAGTGAAATTTCTGACAAGCTTTTCGAAGACTTCAAGAACTATCCAGCCTTGATGCCTCATCTCCATTTATCTCTTCAATCTGGTTCAGACAGTGTCTTAAAGAGAATGAAGCGCAACTATACGACGGCTGAATATTTTGAGAAAGTCCGCATGCTGCGTGACATGTGTCCAGACATTGCTATTACTACCGATATCATTGCTGGCTTCCCTGAGGAAACCGAGGAGGAGTGGAAAGAGACCATGGATTTCGCAAAGAAATGCGCCTTTGCTGAGATACATTGCTTCGCTTACTCTCCGCGTAAGGGAACGGCAGCCGTTAAGATGAAACAGGTCGATAGCGCGACCAAAGACAGAAGATCCCATGAGTTACTAGCGCTTTCCCGCGAACTTAGGGATGAATACGAACACAAGTTCTTCGGACAGGAGATGGAAGTCCTTTTTGAGGACTACGATGAGAAGAGAGGCTATGCCTATGGGCACACCAAGAACTACCTTCTCGTTAAGAAAAAGAGCGATCATTCACTCCAAAAAACCTTCGACTCTGTTGTTTATGACGAGAACAGCAGGGCCGACTAGCCTTTTTCTTCGATAATTGCCATTATTTTCTAATCAGTGTAACGAATTTCGTATAAGGTGTTATCGGCACTTTACGGGTTTTTTATGACATTGACCAAAATTAATTTGACTAACGTAGGTTCTTCTTTATAATTATCCCAGTCCAAAAAAGGAGGATCGAAAAATGGCAGTCCCGCAGAGAAGAATTGGTAAAACCGCTAAAAGAAAAAGAAGAACTCATTTCAACCTCGCAGCCCCAGCTTTGGTTCAGTGCAGCCACTGTGGTTCAATGGTTAGACCTCACCACGTTTGCCCAGAATGTGGCTATTACGATGGTAAG
>CAMKAQ010000096.1 GCA_946410525.1 uncultured Caryophanales bacterium
ACAAACAAAATCCCCGCAATATTAAGGCGTCAGGATTCCGATATCACCCTTGAATGACAAAAAATCCGTGGCAAATCGTCCACGGATTTCTTTTTTTTATCTAATTCCGACTTGGTCTTCGCCAATCATGTAGAGACCGTTCCTTCTTGAGCAGTTCCACTTGATGGCGTTCCTCACGTAATCGTAGTTGGTTTTCTTCAGAAGCGCGTATCCAAAGGCGAGGTTGATCTCGTGGCAAAGGTCATCGAGGCTCATGGTTCCTTGGTTGGCGATAAGGTCAGCCGCGCAGTTGCCGATTTCAATGTATGAAATATCGACAAGCCTACGGGAGTCGCCTTCCTCGGTCGCTCTCCAGAAACGGTTGGAATTCATTTCGACGCTGCGCGGGTAATAGAAGTTATGGCCACCGCAGCATTCGATGTTGACCTTGACGTTGTTGAGGGCGAGGGTGAATTTGTTTCTCACGACTGAGCCGATTCTTCCTAAGCCGAAGGTGTCTCTGAACCTTGATTCGAGAAGTTCTAAAGAGATTGGGTATTCGGTTCCAATCGTCTCCATGAAGAAAGCAAACATATCGACTTCGTTCATCGCGTGCGATCCACGTTCAGGAACGTAATTCGCGCGTACATATGGTTTCTTATTAGGAGAGACGTCCACCACTTTCTTGACGAAGAGAGGGTCTTTGTTCATCGAGACATCCTCATAGAGCCTTTCTCCGTTAAGCGAACGGTTGAAGGCGTTCACGATATCCTTGATGACCTCTTCCTTGTGGTCGAGATACTCGACGGAATAGAGGTGATGGATGTTCCACCTTAGCCTATTGAGGACGAATGGCTCATTGATGTGCCTGTCACGGCAAGTGAGGGAGGCGTTCTTGGAGTTATCGATGATGACGCCGAGGACGAATTCGTTTGGTTTGTTTTTCGCTGAGATAGCGAGGTCGATCTTGAAGGTCGACGCACCAAGATTCTCAACGACGACATAACCAAGATCTTCGAGGTCTTTCTTCAAGAAAGTGGCGATCGAAGTCGGCTCATCACCCATTTCGTTTTGGTTTCTGTTAGCCAAGGAATTGATGCCGTTTTTCGCGAAATAGAGGAAGTCGCGGAGATAGGACGCACCCATGTTTTTGGCACGCTCAGCCTGAATCTCCTCTGGCTTCATGCTTGAGAAGACGATCATTTCCTCTCTCGCACGGCTGACGGCGACGTTAAGCCTTCTCTCACCCTTCTTCTGGGAAAGAGGACCGAAGTTGAGGGATAGGCCGTATTTCTTATCCGGTCCATAGGTCGTGCTGAAGAGAATGATGTCTCTTTCATCACCTTGGACGTTCTCTAAGTTCTTGATGAGAATCTTCTCCCCTCCCGGAAGAGGATCGAGGAATTCATTTTTGGAAAGCTCTTTGTCGAGCATATCTTCGATAAGGTTCTGCTGAGCTTCGTTGAAGGTGACGACACCGATGGAACGATGTCTGAGTTTGTCGTCTTTGAGGCGACGGACAACCTCTTTGACGACTTCCTGGGCTTCTGGTTTGTTGATGCCTCTTCCTCTCTCGTAGGCCCCGTTGACGTAGCGATAAGAGACGGATTCCTCTTCGCTGATTGGGGATGGGAAGGTGAGGAGGCTATTGCCATAGAAACGGTTATTGCTAAAAGCAATGAGAGATTCGTGACGGCTTCTGTAGTGCCAGTTGAGTCTTTCGCGAGGGAAGGAAAGAGATATCGCATCATCAAGGAGAGACTCAAGGTCTTCATCAACAGAGTTAAGGGAGGCGAGGTTATCCTCACCGATGCCCATGGCGGAGACGAAGAAGTTGGTTGGAGGCATTTGCTGCTCGTCACCAGCGATGATGACGGAGTCGGCTCTTGCCATTGCTCCAACGGCTTCGGAGGTTGGAATCTGCGAGGCCTCATCAAAGATGACGACATCGAAATGGTATTTCTCGATGTTGAGATATTGGGCGACTGCGACCGGGGACATGAGGAAGCACGGGGTCAAGGTCATCACGAGGTCTTTGAATTCGTCAAAGATGTAACGGAGCGAGGCTCCCCTGCCACCGTTCTTGGCGAGCTTGGTAAGTTTGTAGGCGTTGGTGCTTGAGGCAAAGGTGTCCGCGTTCTTTGGATATTTCTCTGTGATCGAAGCGGCGACGACATTTACGGCGAGGCTTTGGATCTTCGCCATCTCTTCGCGGTATGACTTAACGAGTTCCTCGGTGCTTGAAGCGCTTAAGGTTGAAAGGTCCCTTTCAGGGAGAACACGTTTTAGATAAGCGAGATAGACATCCGCTTTAAAGGTTGGGAGAAGATTGTCTTCGCTGATTTTGCCGTTTAGGTAATCTTCGAAGAAGGCCTTATCGACAACGCTTTGCATGCGGTCAAGATAGGCTAAGAGGTTGCACCACTCTGAGAGCCTTCCGCTAGAGGAGCAAGCATCAGAAAGCTTGCCACCGAGATACTTGAAGTAGTCGTGTTGGTCAGAGTATTGATCGATATCGAATTCGAAGCGGTCCTTTAGCTCTTTCTTTTTGTCGTTAAAGATGGCGAGCATCTTCTTGAGCTTGGAGTTGGAGTCGCTATAGATAGCACCCCTAGCCGCGCTATGGATGTAGTTGACGAATTCCTCGCCTTTGTCATTCTTGAACTCCATCTTCTGGATGTTCTTGGCGATGCTAAGAGTGGTCTCAAGCTCGCTAAGGCGCTGGGTGCTTTCAGCGGAACTAGAGAAGTCATATCCGCCTAAGATGAAGCGGGAATATGAATCGCTGTTTTTCACATTTTCCTCGTCAAAATACGCTTCTTTTAACAAATCGAGCGACTTTTTGAGGCCATCTCCTTTGATGACGTTCTTGTCGGTAAGGAATGGTTTGAGTTTGTCTCTAAGCTTCTTGAGGGCAAATAGTTTTTTGAAGAAGGAAAGCTTATTCGCTTCCTCGTATTCTTTCTCAAGCTGAAGAGGATCGAAGGCAGTATAAACCCTGTCGTTGAAGTTAATGGCAACGGCGTCTTTGTCGTGAGCGAGTTTGATTTTGAGTTTTACTAAAGCGCGGAGATTCTCCTCATTCTCAAGGAATTGAGGGTCAAGGAGATATTCATACCAATATGGGATGTCGCCTTGGAGGTCGCTGATGACGTTGAGGTAGGCCTCGACGTTCCTATATGACTCATAGAGCGAACCTTCTTTGAAGAAAGCGTTATAAGTCGCAAGCTCGCAATCTTTGCAGATATCGACAAGCTCATCAAGCTCAGCAAAAACCTTGGTTCTGTAATCAAGGGAATATTCTCTCTTCTGGAAGCCGATGAATGGGCTACGTCCGTAGGACGAGAATGGTTTGATGAATGAGACATAGGCTGAGATAGCACTTGTGACCTCAAGATATTTCTGAGGGCTTAAAGAACCGATGAACTTCGGATCGATTTCCGTATCGGTTTTGTATTTCTCATTTTCGAGGTATCCGACGATAGCCTCGTATGGGGAGATGAAATATGAGCCTCTTGAATGGAGGTCTTCGATTATGGAATTGAGCTCTCCCCTCTTGTCCATGATGGAATCGCTTAAGGAACGGTAATCCTCCGCATTCTCTAAAGGTCCCATAGCAAGGAGCTTGGAGTAGATGGAAAGGATTTCGCTCTTAGGTTTGTTGAGGGAGGCGATTTCCAAGCAGAACTGGCCTAAATGGAGGTCATCAAGCCTTCTTTTAACGACATCGAGGGCGACTTCTTTCTCAGCGACGAAGAGGACCTTTTTGCCATGGTAAAGGAAGTTCGTGATCATGTTGGCGATCGTCTGCGATTTGCCTGTGCCTGGCGGGCCGTCAAGGATGAAGGATTCGCCTTCTTCGGCATCGGAGATGGCTTTGATTTGGCTTGAATCGGCCGGGAGAGCGGTCGCGATATCGCGAGGGTTGATTCTCTCATCCATCTCATTGGCAGGGATGAGGTTTTCGGCATCGTTCCACTTCTTCTCACCATAGACGAAAGAAGCGACGAGCTTGTTGTTCATGATTGTGTTGCGATGGTTCTTGAGATCGCTCCACATGACGAAGTGAGAGAAGTTGAAAAGGGAAAGAACGCTTCTGTTCTCAAAGAGAAGCCAGTTCTTCATCGGCGCGATGATGTTTCTGATCTCATTGTAGATGAGACGGACATCGACCTGGCCGTTAGCGAGTCTTGGGAGAGGATAGAGTTTTGAGAAATCCAAACCGAAGTTCTGTTTGAGGTATTGGAAGAAGGTGCTGTTGAGTCCGATATCGTCGAAATCGTAATCGAGGGTATAGAAAGGACCGTTCTTTCTTCTTGGCATCTTTCCTTCAAGAAGGAAGATTGGGGCGTACATGGCACCGGTTCCTCTTTCAGCGGCTTTCTCGTTGTCGTACCAACGGATTTCGCCAAGGGTTAAGAAGAGAGGGTTACAGCCACTTTCTTCGATGCTGGTGTTGCTCTTTCTGGCTAAGGCCTTTAAAGCGTCATCAGGGTCATCGCTCTTATTGACGGCGATGAGCATCGATTTCGCATAGTTCTCTTTGATGGTTGGGCCATAGACTTTCTCGTCAAAGGAGAGAGGCTGTTTCTTATCGCTGTCGCTTAACTTGAGAGAGGCAGGGACAAGGCTGATCTTCTCTTTGTCGGAAAGGAAGGCGAGATACTCAAGAGGGTCAACCACTTCAATCTCGACTCCGCGGAGTCCGCCTTTGTAGTTGATGAGGCGGTTCCTGAGGTTGAGATCAAGGAGCTTTTCTTCCCAATAGT
>CAMKAQ010000097.1 GCA_946410525.1 uncultured Caryophanales bacterium
ATCCTCGACGGTGCTCATCCATCTGGTGAGAACCTACTCAAAGCGGCGTGGGACAAAATTGACTTTGTCAGAACCTTTCTGAGTGGCAAGAACCTTCTCGGCAAGAGGCTTCATCTTGACGAACCATTGCTTCGAAAGCATTGGCTCAACGACGCTGTCGCTACGCTCGGAGTGACCGACTGAGTGGACAATCTTCTCAATTTTGACAAGGTGTCCATCTTCTTTAATTTTGTCGACGAGGGCCTTGCGGCATTCGTAGCGGTCCATGCCTTTGTATGGTCCAGCAATCTCGTTCATATGTGCGGTCTCATCGATGCATTTGATGAACTTGAAACCGTATTTCTTTCCTAAAAGGAAGTCATTAGGATCGTGAGCTGGGGTGCACTTCATAGCACCGGTACCGAAAGAAATGTCGACATATTCATCGGCCATAAGAGGAATCTCTTCCCCGTTTGCTGGGTTGATGACCATCTTGCCAACGATGTCGGCGTATCTCTTGTCTTTAGGATTAACGAAGACGGCGGTATCACCAAACATCGTCTCAGGTCTTGTGGTCGCGACGATAAGGGATTTATCGGTGCCCACCACATCATATTTGAAATAATAGAACTCACCTTCGTCGTCCTTATGGATGACTTCGATGTTGCTTAAAGCGGTTCTGAGCTCTGGGTCCCAGTTGATGATCTTCTCGCCCTGGTAGATGAGCCCTTCTTTATATAAGGTAACGAAAACGTGTCTGACGGCGGCGCTTAAGCCTTCGTCGAGGGTGAACCTTTCTCTCGTGTAGTCGACTTATAAGCCCATCTTCGCCCACTGGCTATGAATGGTGTCGGCGTATTCGTGCTTCCACTCCCAGGCTTTCTTAAGAAAGCCTTCTCTTCCAAGGTCGAAACGGGAAAGGCCTTGTTTCCTAAGTTTTTCCTCGACTTTGGCCTGGGTGGCGATGCCAGCGTGGTCCATTCCAGGAACCCAAAGAACGTCATATCCGACTTCTCTCTTGTAACGGGCGATGATGTCTTCGATCGTCGTGTCCATCGCGTGTCCGAGATGGAGCTTGCCAGTGACGTTTGGCGGCGGGATAACCATGGAGAAAGGTTGTTTAGAAAGGTCTCTTCCAGCTTGGAAGTAGCCTTCTTCTTTCCATTTCTCGTACTTTCCTTCCTCAACTTTATGAGGGTCGTAGTGCTTATCGAGCATAGATTTGCCTCCGAATAAATAAAAAGTCCCTACGAATAGGGACGCGGTGCGCGGTACCACCCTAGTTCCTTGTCGTAAGACAAGGCACTCGATCATCCTTAACGCGGATGGACGCGTATCTCTACGGTTCTCCGGAAGCGACTCACCTTGATTCCTAACCGCTCTTGCACCTAACGGCGGCTCTCTGAGTAGGAAGTCTAAGGATCCCTCTTCCTTCAACGAACGAGGAAATTATAAGACCCCTTCCCTAAAAAGGGAATGGGAATTATTCGGTGCGGAGTGCGACGACTGGGTCTTGCTTCGCGGCGCTTGAGGCTGGGACAAGGCCAGCGATGGTCGTAAGAAGCGCGCTTCCAGCCAAAACGAGGACGGCGACAAGAACCGGGAGATTGGCCACGCTTGGGATGCCAAATAGGAAATTGACGATGAGGTTAAGCAAGAGTTGGAGAAGATAAGTGACACCTAGACCAAAGAGGCCACCGCCCATGCCAATAATGAAGGTTTCGGCATTGAAAAGGTGTGCGACGTCTTTCTTTCGTCCGCCAAGCGAACGGATGACGCCAATCTCTTTGACGCGCTCCATGACCGAAACGAAGGTGATGATGCCAATCATGACGGTAGAGACAACAAGCGACAAAGCGGTGAAGGCGACAAGAGCGACGGTGACGATGTCCACCACTCCGTTGATCATGGCGATGATAATCTCAAGGTTGTCGGTGTATTCGACCTTCGAACGGTCTGCGGCTTTAAGGACTTTGCCAGTGCTCAAAGTGATGTCTTTGCTTCCATTCCAGGAATCAAGGTAATTAGTCGCGAGGAATTTGTTGTTGAAGTCGAGCGGATAGATGTCGATGGAATTAGGAATCTTCGAACCGCCGACATTGTTCACGGTCAAAGTCGCGTTCCTCTTGATGGCTATTCCGCTTCCTGCTCCTGAACTAGAACCAGAGGCAGAAGCGAGCATTCCGACAAGAGCGGAGATGTTGTTTGTCGAACCAACGAGGAAGGAACTCTTAAGAAGATCATCTTCAAAGAAGACTTTGACGTCATAGCCGATTCCGTAGATGATGTCGACACCGTTAAGCTTAGCGATGGTCGAATTGAAACCACTTGTGCCATTGTTCTTGTCGTATTCTCTGATGAACTTGGCAATCTTCGAATCGTAGTTGTCGGCAAGCATCTTTTGGGCTAATGCCGGAGTGTAATATAGACCGCTCGAAAGACAGCCATAGGAAACAGTCTCTTTTGGGGTAAGAACGCCAACGACCTCAAGATCAAGGCCTTTTTCGTGGTTGTTTTGGTCATACCAGTCATAGAAGAAAGGCTGATAAATCTCGACATTCGATGGGGAGGTCTCCTCTGGGTCATAGTCAGGATTCTCATGGAAGATGACATCATTTGGGAAATAGGTGTATTTCTTTCCGAGCATGTCATCCACGGTGATGGATTGTTGCTTTTCCCAGAGTTTCTCGTCAAAACGCGAGTCTTCGGAGAAATGATAAATCGCGTTGGCGAACATGTCTTGGTCATATAAACCAAGGAGAGTCAAAACGAATTCGGTGACCTCATTTTCATGATTGAGGACGATCATCAATTCGTTTTCTTTGTGAGGGTATCTTCCTTTGACGACATTATATTGGCTGAGGACGTATTCCTCGTTATCGATGGATTGTCCGATGGCATTGCTATAGCCATCGACCATGTTGGCGTAGCTGCTATATTGCCCACCTCTGCATCCTTCAAGGATGGTCGTGCAGACATTGGTGAGGCCGGAGATGCTGTAATTGGCCTTCGTTGTGTCGAGTCCGCTTTCGATGACATCGGCGTTCGTATGAACGTAGATGTTGTTTTTGAAATTGATTCCGTAATTGAAATCAACCGCGGAGACATAATTGGCAGGCATGTCCTTTAGGAACTGGACATAATCCTCATTGATGTCGTTCGTGGAGAATGCGTCGCTTAGCCCTTCCGCGGCTTTGACGAGGCTTTCCATCGCAAACTGGACATCGATTTTGCCATCTTTCCAGCTCTGGCTCGCGATTTTGGCCTGGTTGAGGCTATTGGTGCTATTCAAAAGTTTGAGGTAGTCGATTGAGTTCTCTTCGATTTCGATTGGGTTGCCAGAAAGGAGGTCATCCTGCATCGAATCGATGTAGCCATGGACGCCATAAGAGACGGCAAGGACAGCGGAAACGCCGACGATGCCGATTGATGAGGCGACCATTGTCATGAAGGTGCGGCTGAACTTGGCCATGAGGTTACGGCCAGAGAGTTTGATGGCGGTCCACCAAGACATCTTGGCTTTTTCGTTGGTTTCCTTGAAAGAGGAGGCGTTGTTTAAATATTCCTTCGCTTCTTCTTCAGGCGAATATGGGTTGGTATCACCTTCCACATGTCCGTCTAAAAGAGAGACGATACGCGTTGAATATTCTTCGGCGATCTCTTTGTTATGGGTGACCATGATGACGAGCTTGTCTTTAGAGACCTCTTTGATGAGATTCATGATCTGAATCGAGGTTTCGCTATCGAGGGCGCCAGTTGGCTCATCGGCGAGAAGGATGTCAGGTTCGTTCACGAGCGCACGCGCAATGGCAACTCTTTGGCACTGGCCACCGGAAAGCTCGTTTGGCTTCTTGGAATACATATCCTTGAGGCCGACTTTATCTAAAGCGGCTTTCGCTCTGGCGGTGCTTTCTTCTTTCTTGACGCCGCCGATTGTGAGGGCGAGCTCAACGTTCTCCAAAATGTTCTCTTGAGGGATGAGATTATAGGACTGGAAGATGAATCCGATTCTGTGGTTGCGGTAAATATCCCAGTCGTGGTCGTTATATTTCTTCGTTGAGGTGTTGTTGATGAGAAGGTCGCCGCTTGTGTACTTATCAAGTCCGCCGATGATGTTGAGCATCGTGGTCTTACCGCATCCAGAAGGTCCGAGGATGGAGACGAATTCATTCTTTCTGAAACATAAAGAAACGCCATTCAAGGCTTTGACCTGAAGGGATGATGTTTTATAGATTTTGGTGATATTGTCTAGTCTAAGCATGTGGTGTCCTCTTTTCTATTCTTTGAGCGCTCTTGCAAATAAGGCTCGTAATTCTTCAGCCTTAAGCCCTTTCCCGGAGAAAAGGACGTTCTTGGCTTTGCGTTCGAGGACGAATTTCTTGCAGCGCGCGATATCGGATTGTTTGGCTTGGTCGCTTTTTGTGAAGATGAGATAGAACGGAACGCTCTGACTTTCTAAGAAAGAGAGGAACTCAAGGTCATCTTTGCCTGGCTCATGGCGTGAGTCGATGAGAAGGAAACATGCGGCCAATTGTGGGTTTTCAAAATAGGTTTCCATCATATCTCCAAAGGAGAGGTCTTCTTTCGAGCCATAGGTCGTGAAGCCGTACCCTGGAGTGTCGACAAGGTAGAAGGACTTGTCGATGAGGAAATAATTAAGAAGCTTTGTCTTGCCTGCCTGTTTTGAGGAGAAGGCGAGTTTTTGCCCAGTAAGGAGATTGATTAGGGTGCTCTTTCCGACGTTA
>CAMKAQ010000098.1 GCA_946410525.1 uncultured Caryophanales bacterium
GACGCCCAATATTTCATGAACGTTCCTGGTGCGGCTCTTAGCAGTGCAGGTTACCTCTACATGGAAGGCGGAAACGGCATGATCGAGTCCAAAGAATCTCATGCTCTTTTTGCTAGCAAAGACATCTTCGTCGATGGTGGTTCCTTCTACCTCAAAGCCGACAATGGAGATGGCATTCGTTCAGACACGTCTTCCGTCCTCATCAAAGATGGAACCTATTCGATCGACGCCGGAACCAAGAGCTGGTGCCAAGGCATCAGGGCTGAGGTTTTAATTGATATCAGAGGCGGTTATATCACCGTCTCAACCTCCTATAGAGGTTTCACCGCCCAGAAGATTTCTTCAAGCGGCGGTATCACGTCGGTCACTTCCGTCGATGATGGCTGGAAAGCTACTGGTATCAACAAGAACAGAAACGATACGCTTGTCGATGTGAGCGGTGGCAACCATTACATCAATTCGGAAGGCGATGGCATCGATAGCGATGGCCGCTTCGAAATGAGAGCGGGCCTCCTCATCATCGCTTACGCAACAAACGGCAACCATTCTCCTCTTGAGGCTGGCACAAATGCCCCAATCGAAATCAATGGCGGAACCCTTGTCGCTTATGGTGGTGCCGGTCAGGTTCAATCCTTAAGCGGAAGGCAGAACACCGTCGTCGTCAAAAACCACTCACCTTTGCACGCCAATAATTACTACATTTTGAGAGCGGGTTATAGTTATTACGCCCTCAAGATTTCTAAAGAATCCTCTGCAATTTGCGCTTCTTTTGGTGAATATAGCAACAATGAATACGCTATTTTGACCGCCAATTTGATCAATCCGGAAACCACCATTTGGGAAAACGCTGGCTTCTATAAGGTCAGCTGGTTTGGCTATCAGTCAACCATTTGCAATGGGGCTTTCCAGCGTAGAAACAACCAGCATCCTGAGCATGGCCAAACTATGTGGTATTCCTTCTACGGATGGAACTATAACTACTACCAAAATTTAGGTTTCTAAATTTCCTCTCCCTTGTTAACCCCTCTTTATTGGCGTATAAAAAAGGGCATGGAACAAATCAAGGTATCTCATCTTTCGAAAATATATAACCAAGGCCAAGACAATGAGGTCAAAGCTTTGGACGATGTCTCCTTCACCCTCAACGAGGGTGAATTCGTCGTTATTCTCGGTGCATCAGGCGCTGGGAAAAGCACCCTTCTCAATCTTCTTGGCGGAATGGATAACGCCACATCAGGCGAATACCTTGTCGCTGGAGATGACGTCGCTAAATACAAATCCAAGAAACTTTCCCTCTTCAGAAGGAAGGACATCGGATTCGTTTTCCAGTTCTATAACCTAATGCCTAACCTCACCGCGCTTGAGAATATCGAATTAGCGGCTGCAGTGGCCAAAGACCCATTCGACGCTAGGGACATCCTCAAAAGAGTCGGTTTAGAGAAAAGAGCCAACAATTTCCCGTCTCAGCTTTCTGGCGGCGAGCAACAAAGAGTCGCGATTGCCCGTGCCATCGTCAAGAACCCAAAGCTTCTTCTTTGCGATGAGCCTACTGGCGCTTTAGATAGCAAGACCGGTGCCGCAATCATTGAATTACTCAATGAAGTCGCGGTGGAATATAAGAAAACCGTCATCCTTGTCACCCATAACAGCAAGATCAGCGAATGCGCTGAGCGCCTTATCCGCATAAGGGATGGCAAGATTGAGGAGAATAGAATCATCGAGAACCCTCTCAAACCTTCGGAGGTTAAGTGGTGAGCGTCAAAAAGCTCCTCGCCAAGCTAGGCCTCAGGGAAATAAAGAACAACTGGAAGCAATTCCTCGCCATCATCGCCATCGGTTCGATCGCGGTGACTCTTTTCGTTGGCCTCATGGCCAATGCCGACAATTTCGAATCCCGCGTCCAGAAGACCTTCGATAACGGCAATATGGCCGACCTTTGGGTCACCACCAAGACCTACGACGAAAACGACGTCTACAAAATCAGGAATATCGTTGGAGAAGAAGGGGAAGTCGAATCCCGCTTTGAAGTGATGGGACAAGCAGGCCACCATTCCGTCTATGTCGGCATCACTTATGGTGAGCCAACCATCTCTCACCCTTATGACCTCCAGAAAACCGAAGAGGACACCGAATCCTATTTCGTGAGGATCGATGAATCCCTTGGCTCAAAAGGCTCTGATGATTCCGTCATGGGTTCCTACTCGTTAGGAGGGGACCTTGCCCTCACGATCGACATGAGCACCTTCACGTCAAGGTCAGCCTGGCTTTCTGATCTCCTTAACCTCGAAAAGTATTACGAAGACGACAAAAATCCTCTCAAAGCCAAGACCGTAGAACTCGATTTCAAGGTGACCGCTCTCATGAAATTCCCTGAGAACATCACGAAATCCCTCTATAACAGCTCAACCGTCATCGTCAGTGACCTTGCATTCCGCAAAGCTTTCGACAAAATGCTTTCTGGAAACATGAAGGAGGGCATTTCCGAAGAAGAGAAGCGTGAGGAAATAGACCTCATTTACGAAGTCCTTACTGAGGTTTCTTTGTTTCATAGACATGGGCACCTTTCCCCAAACCAATATCTCATCACCCTGAATGACGGCGTTGATTCATCCCTCGTCAAAGGGAAAATAAGCGACTATTTCAAATCGAAAAAAGCCAATAACCTCCTCTCCGTAAACGATAGGAGTGACATGCCTTTCGTCATCACGGTCACTAATGACGTGGCCCAAGCCCGTAACTTCACCTTCCTTTTCCCGTTCGTCTTCTTCTTCGTCGCCGTTCTTGTCATTCTTACGACCACATCTCAGATCATTCTTAAAGAGAGGATGCAGATAGGCACAATGAAAGCCCTTGGTCTAAAGAAGGGCGAAATCATGTCCCTATATGTCTCGATAACCCTTGCTTTGGTTGGCATAGGCACTCTTATCGGCGAGATAGTAGGACCGATCTTGATCCCATGGATCATGGATAAGAAATATGCGATTATCTACACCCTTCCGAAGCTTGGTTATGTCTTCCCTTGGGTGACTGGCATTTTGACTGCGGTATCTTTCCTTCTTATCGCAGCAGGCGTCACCTATTTCATCGCGAGAAGAGAAATCTCCCTCAAGCCATGCGAATCGATGAGACCTAGACCAATGGTCATGAAGTCTTACTCACTTAAGTTTGAGCCAAAGCACGGCATCACATTCCTTTCCCTCAAGATGGCCTTAAGGAACATGTGGAGCGACGTCGTCAAATCCATCATGGTCATCGTCGGCATCCTTGGATGCACGGCCCTTCTTGTCTGTGGCTTTGGTGTTGAGGATACGGTTAACTATGGCCTTTACCATGATTTGGCTCTGGGTAATAGCCAAGACATATCATTGACCTTCTCCTCCCTGAAAACAGAAGGGGAAATCAAAAACGAAATCCTTGGAGTAGAAGGGGTTGAGTCCTTTGAGATGTATACGAGATCGACCTCAACAATCGGTTACGAAGAAGGCCATTCAACCGACTCTTTCATCTACATTTTGGGCAAAAACGACGGCAAAACCCACATGAAATACGTTTTGGATATGCCTTCGGAACAGGTTGCGATATCCACAAAAATCTCTGAGGAAACCGGCGCGAAAGCAGGGGACACGATCACTTTCACTTATTCAAATAGAACCTATACCGGAACCGTCTACAAAGTCTATGAGGCCTTTGTCTATAACGGCGTCATCGTCTATGGCGATTCACCAGTCCTTGGCGATTGGGGAGGTGCCTATTTAGGCGCGAACGTCGATATCCTAGAAGGCTATAGCGCAGCTGAGGTTAAGAAAAAGCTCATTTCTCTCCCTTACGTCATGCAAGCGCAGACCCAGGATGATTGGGCAGAATCAATCAACGACGTCATGGGTGGCATTCTCATCATGACTAACGCTGTTAAGGTGTTTGCCATCCTCCTTGCCATAACGGTCCTCTTCAATCTCGCTTTGATGAACTTCAAAGATAGAACGAGGGATATCGCTACCCTCAAAGTCCTTGGCTTTGGTCGAGCGGAGATCGCTTTCTCTCTTCTCTTTGAGATGATGACTCTTGTCGCTATAGGGGTCGCGGCAGGTCTCTTCTTAGGAATCCCGTTCCACTTCGGAGTCATGGCCCTCAACAAAGTTGACCTCGTCTATTACATCTACCATATCAACCCTCTCTCGTTTGTTCTCTCGTTCATCCTCACGTTTGTTGTCGCTCTCCTTGTGAATGGCTTCTATTCGTTCAGAAGCGAAAGCGTGAAGATGGTCGAGTCCCTTAAGAGCGTAGAATAAAAAAGCCCCGCCGAAGCGAGGCTTTTCTTTTTGTTTCTTAGATCTTTCCGCCGTGGAGCTTTTCGTATAGCTCGGTACGGACTTGATAGACTCTTTCGCTAAGATCCACATAGTGGACATGAGGCAACTCAGGTCTAAGCTCTGACTTCCAGACCTTGTTCTCAAGCTGGTCTTTGATGTAGGCTTTCTTCTCGCTGATAGACGGGAGAGGGCCCGCTAACTTGCCACCGATGATGAATGGGACAAGAAGCTTCTCGATCTTAAGAGGGGTGATGACTCTCTGTCTCTTGAAGGAGGTTGGGTCGAAATCGTAAACGGTGACAGGCTTGCCTTCCTCAACGATTTCATCGTCGAA
>CAMKAQ010000099.1 GCA_946410525.1 uncultured Caryophanales bacterium
GGATTGGTTTTGGCTTCCTTATGGGCTTTATTGCTAGCGGCACCGGAGCGCTTAGTGACCTTAACCCGATCTTCGAAGAGGTTTGGAACAAACAAGACGCCATCCTTATTGGCGATGCAAGGCTCGCTAGCGGCATCCTCTTTGGCAGCATCACAAACACCTTCAAAGGCGGTCTTGAGTTCATGGCTCTCCTTCTTGCCGTCCTCTTCCTTTGTGGCGGCGCCATCGTCATGTTCTGGAGACCTCTCTTCGTTCTCATTGGCGTCATCTCTAGAAAGATCGGCCAGGCTAAAGCAAAAAGGAAAAGTCAGAAGGAAATCGAAAGGCAAAGAGCAGAGGCTCTCGCTCGTTTCGAAGAAGAGAAAGCCAGCATGGCGTCTAATGAAAGTCCATTTGGCGCTGAGAATCAAAACAGTTCCCCGTTTGGCGCTCCACAGTTGACCTTCACCCCGGAACAGAAACCAATCTTTGAAGAAGAAAAGAAAGAACCAAGCCCGGCTCCAAGCGCGCCTCTCCCGTCGAGAGCGGCCGATTACCATAGCCGCCCAGCTAGCCAATACCCAAGCGCGCAAGAAGTGGAGACGACCTACGAAAGGCCATCTTCTTTCTCGCCAAACAACATGTCCAGAAGCGGTCTAAGGACTGCCGTTTTCTCTTTCGACTCAAATGTTCCTGAAAGTGCAAAACCAAAACCTGCCGCAATTACCCCTGAACCAGAAAAAGAACCAGCAAAACCTGTCTCTTTTGCCGTTCCTAATGAGGTCAAAGAGCCTCTTGAGGAAGAGGTTGCCTCGGTCTACGATGAGCCAATCATCCCTGAGCCAGCCCCGGTTTACGAAGAACCTGCTCCTGCCGAAGAATCAATCCCAGCATACGACGCTCCAGAAGTGGCTCCTGCTATGAATGAATCCTACGAGGATGAGCTTTCTTATGATGAGGCCCCAAAAGCTGAGCCTATCTTTGAAACCCCTCCTGAAGAGGAGATTCCGCCTTATTACGAACCAGAGCCAGAACCAGAGCCTATTCCAGCTCCGGTCATCACTCCGGTTAGAGAAGTTGAGCCAGAGCCAGAACCGGAGCCAACCCCTGACCCAGAGCCACAACTCACCCCATTCGAAAGAAAACTCCGTGAGCTCCATGCCGAAAAAGCGACTCCTCTCCCTGATTACACATTCCCAAGCCTTGATCTTCTCAAGACTTATTCCAATGACCAAAATGCCGAGCAAATCCAAGCGGATTGCCAGAATACGGTCAATATCATCAACCAGACTTTTGCCAATTTAAGCGTAGGTGCGCAAGCCGTTGGCTTCACCGTTGGCCCATCCGTCACACGTTATGATATCCAGCCTGACACCGGCGTTTCTGTCTCATCCATCGGCAAATACATGAAAGACATCTCCATGCGTCTTAATGGCGTGGCCGTCCGTTTTGAGGAGGTCGTGAGAGGTAAAGTCACTTCTGGTTTAGAAATCGCTAACCTCAAAACAACCATCGTCTCTCTTAAAGAGATGATCGAAAGCATGCCAACTGACCCATCTGCGAACATGTATGTCCCTTTCGGCATGAACATCTCTGGCGAATGTATCTGCTCAGACTTAAGCAAATTCCCTCACCTTCTCGTCTCAGGTACGACTGGTTCCGGTAAATCCATCTTCATGCACGGCCTTATCATGTCGCTTGTCATGAGAAATAGACCTGAGGATTGCAAGATCGTTCTTGTCGATCCTAAGCGCGTTGAGATGTCTAAGTACAAAGACCTCCCTCATCTTCTTTGCCCAATCATCAAAGAACCAAGCGAGGCGAAGGTCTGCATGGACAAGCTCATTGAGGAAATGGAACGCCGCTACAGATTATTCGAGTTAGCGGAAGTCCGTGATATCCGCGCTTTCAACTCTTCCTACGCGCCAAAGAACGGACTTAAGAAACTCCCATTCATCTCGGTATTCATCGATGAATACGCTGACCTTTCCGATACCTGCAAGAATATCGGCGAAGCGGTGGTCCGTTTAGCCCAAAAAGCCCGTGCTGCTGGTATCCACCTTGTCATCGCCACCCAACGTCCAAGCGTCCAGGTCATCACAGGCGTCATCAAAGCGAACATCCCTGTCCGTGTCGCTCTTTCCATGTCTAGCGCGATCGACTCCCAGACCATCATCGGTCAGGGTGGTGCCGAAGACCTCGTCGGACATGGTGACATGCTTATCGATTGCTCGCTTATCGCGAGAAATGGCTTAACCCGTGCCCAAGGCTGTCTTGTCGACGATGGCGAAATCGAGAAAGTCGTCTCCTTCATCAATGGCCAAGGCTTAGGCACCATGTATGATGACAACTTCCTTGACCTTGTTGATCATGAGGCTGAAGCTAAAGCGGCTGAAGCGGCTATGCCAACGGTCTCTAGAGCCGAGCTCAAAGCCCAATCCGATGAGGATTTCTACAACATGGTCAAAGAGCAAGTCATGGCCACCGAATACACCTCAATTTCCAAAATTCAGCGGCAATTCGGCGTCGGATTCCCTCGCGCAGGCAAATTATTCGCGATGCTTCAGGCCGATGGAATCGTCGCTATGGCACCAGATAGCCCTAGCTCCTCAAAGGGCTGCAAGGTCCTTGTCCACGCGCCAAACGAACTAGAGGACATCAAACTCGGATCGGATAACTAATGAGAATCGGAACGGATATGGTTGAGATTGCCCGAATCAAAGATCCGGACCGTCTTGCGAAGAAAATACTTTCATCTAAGGAAATGGAATATTACGAAGCCCGCACCAACAAAGTCGAGTGCGTCGCGGGTTTCTTCGCGGCCAAAGAGGCCTTCATGAAAGCGACAGGGAAAGGCTTAGCCTTAGCCCCGATGAATGAAGTGGAGGTCCTCCACGAAGAAGAAGGCGCCCCATATATCCTTTTCAAAGGCAAAACCTATAGCGTCTCCATTAGTGACGATGGCGGCTTTGCGATTGCGACGGCGTTATACGAATGAAAGAGCTCTTTATTTCCGCAAAACTGATTGAGGAAGACGTTATACTTCTTTCCCCAGCTATAGAGGATCCTCATATTTCCCTCCTTATCGACCATAAGGATGTTTTGAAACTGCATGGCACAAAAGGAAGGAATTACGTCGATTTCCATCTGACTAAGCCTCTTCCATTAGGCCATAGCTATTTCTTGCTCGTACCTTCCATTGGAAGAGTTCCTCTCGACGTCAAAGATGCGACCTCATTCAAGAATTTCGATGACGATTATTACTATGACGGCGAGCTTGGGGCGATGTATAGGAAGACCCAGACAACCTTTAGGCTTTGGGCTCCTTTAGCGTCTAAGGTCATTCTCAAACTCAAAAAGAAAGGCGACGAAGTCTTCTCGAACATTGATATGTTCAGAAAAGAAAAAGGCGTTTATGAGATCGTTGTCAAAGGTGACCTTGATGAGGCTCAATACCTTTACGAAGTCACAAATAACGAAATCGCTTTAGAGAGCATCGACCCATATGCGAAAGGCTCAATGGCGGACGCAAAATATAGCGTCGTCCTTAACCTCGAAGCCATCTCAGTCAAAAAGGAAAGAGCAAACCTTCCTATCATTGATAATTACACCGATGCAATCATTTACGAAGGTCATGTAAGAGATATGACTAGCGACCTTCACTCGTCTATCGTCAATAAAGGCAAATATTTAGGTCTCATCGAAGAAAATAGAAAGACTGAAAAAGGTCATCGCGCCGGCTTTGATTACTTCACGAGCCTAGGTTTCACCCATCTCCAGCTTCTCCCAATCAATGACGTTGCGACCATCGATGAGCTCCATCCGGATAACTCCTATAACTGGGGTTATGACCCAGCTCAATATTTCGTCCCAGAGGGATCTTATTCTTCTAATCCTAACGACCCGAAAGCGAGAGTCATTGAGACTCAAATGATGATTGAGGCCTTCCATAAGAAAGGCATCAGGGTCAATCTCGACGTGGTCTATAACCATGTCTACGATTACCTCAATTCCTCATTCGAGAAGATTGTTCCTGGCTATTACTTCAGAAAGCACAAGAACGGCAAGCTTCAGAACACTTCCTATTGTGGAAATGACCTCGCCAGCGAAAAGAAGATGGTCCACAAACTCATCGTCGATTCGGCGAAGTGGTGGATCGATTATTACGATGTCGATGGCTTCCGTTTTGACCTTATGGGCATAATCGACGTGGAAACTGTCAGGGAAATTGCAAAATATGGCAAATCAAAAGACCCGTCTTTCATGACCTATGGAGAAGGTTGGAATATGGGTTGCGAAACCCATCATAAACTTGCGAACCTGGGGAATGCCTCAATTCTCCCTGAATTCGCTTTCTTCAATGACTCATACCGCGAAAGCGTGAAGTCCTATATCGCTGGGGACATGGCCGCCAAAGACCATTTCCTCTTTAGCTTATTCGGTTCCTCCCAAGAATGGAGCGGACGTCCTCCGATGTTCAAACACCCAACTCAGACCATCAACTATGTTGAGTGTCACGATAACCGCACATTCTTCGATTACCTTGAAACAAGAGGAATCAAGAGTTCCAAAGAGAAAGAGGCCAGATGCAAATTGGCCCTTGCCACAGTGGCCTTCTCTTTTGGCATCCCATTCTTCCACATGG
>CAMKAQ010000100.1 GCA_946410525.1 uncultured Caryophanales bacterium
GAACTTCCGTCTCAACGATGTCGACGATGATGAGGGCGATTGCGCCCATGATGAAAAAGAAGGCAAGCTGCTTGTAATACTTTTTGAGATACTTTCCTAAAAGCGTGGCTCTTTACCTCCTTGGCTGGTTAATCTTAATTCATTTTGCACGCCTACGCACGCGCCATGATTACGAACATGGAAATTTGTCGGTTATTTAATGATGAAGAAGACCGCCGTTGAATATATAATATTCTACGGTTAGAAAACCAACTATTGTCAGGGGAGGTCAAACAATGTTGGATAATGCGGTTCTATTTTCCCTAAGTGCGAACCAGGAATTGGCAGAAGAAGTCGCCAATAAGCTCGGTGTCACGCTCGGAGAAAGAATCATCAAGAAATTCCCTTCAGGGGAGACGATCGTTGAACCGGTCGACACTGTCAGAGGCAAGGATGTTTTCATCATCCAGTCCACCTGCCCGCCTGTGAACGAGAACTTAATGGAGGTCCTCATCTTCATCGATGCCCTCCGCAGAGCAAGCGCTCACGAAATCAATCTCATCGTTCCTTATTTCGGATATGCAAGACAAGACAGAAAGGCCAAGCCACGTCAGCCAATCACCGCTGCCCTTGTCGCCCATCTTCTTACTACCGCTGGAGTTGACCGTGTCGTCACCGTTAACCTCCACGCCGCCCAAGAGCAAGGATTCTTCTCTTGCTTAGTCGACGACCTTACCGCCGTCCCTCTTCTTGGAAACCACGTCATAGCTAATTGCAAAAACTGCGAGAACGTCACTGTCGTCTCGCCAGATCATGGCGGAGTCAACCGTGCCCGCGATCTCGCTGAGATGCTTGATGCTCCAATCGCCATCATCGATAAGAGAAGAAACAACAAACTCGAACCAGAAGTCATGAACATCATCGGTGATGTCAAAGGAAGAGACTGCATCATGATCGATGACATGATCGATACCTGCAGAAGTGCCATTGCCGGTGCGAAAGCCCTTAAGGCGAATGGCGCCAAGAGCGTCCGCATGATGGCCGTCCATCCAGTTCTTAGCGACCCATGCTACGACCTTCTCAAGAATGACAACCCATTCGATTCCATCATCGTCTCCAATTCCATCCCTCTTTCAGAGAGATTCAAAGAGCTCGGAATCTTCAGAGTCGTCACTTTGGCGACCGTCCTTGCCGAGACCATCGACCGCATCGTCAATAACGTCCCACTCAGCGGTGTTTATAGCGCCATCGGACATAAAGATTCCGCAAACAGCTAATTATTGAGGTACAAAACCCATGGACTATTCAAAATACATCCGCGTCATTGAAGGCTTCCCAACCAAAGAGATCTCCTTCAAAGACATCTCTCCTCTCCTTGCTAACCCAGAGGCCTTCAGATCCGCCATCAAAGAGATGGCTTCCTATGTGAAGGAGTGGGGCGCCGATGTCATCATCGGACCAGAATCCAGAGGATTCATCTTCGGCTGCCCAGTCGCCCTTGAAGCCAACGTCGGCTTCATCATGGCAAGAAAGCAGGGCAAGCTCCCAGGCAGCACCATCGCCAAAGAATTCACCCTCGAATACGGCAAAGCCGTTATCGAACTTCCAGAGTTCCTCATGAAGCCAGGAATGAAAGTCGTCCTCATCGATGACCTCATGGCCACAGGCGGAACCCTTAAAGCCATTAAAGAGCTCATTGAGGAAAACGGAAGCAAGGTCGTAGGCATCATCAGCCTTATCGAACTTACCGATCTCAAGGGCCGCGAATTGCTCAAAGACACACCAGTTGTGACTTTAATGAAAGTCCCTCACTAGAGACCGCAAAATAATACCCCTAAAAAATTAAAATTTTTCTTTAAATTTGGGGTCTAGTTGTTTATATTTTTCAACAGGAAAAGAACGATGAGTACCGTAAGCAGAACCACTTCTTCTTGTCGAGAAAGCATGGGGATGAGTTTTTCCTCTCTTATCGTTCTCCCATTTGAAAGCTATTTGTTAATTATCGAGGCTTAAGTTTCTAAGCCTCTTTTTTTTGGCAAATTGCCTTCAAATTTTCTTCTAGATGAAAGGAGTAAAAATCATGGAAGAAACCCGTAAAAACGGAATGCTCGTCGATGTTGACGAATTCCCAAAATCTAAGGGACAGGCCGTGATCCTTGCCATCCAACACGTCCTTGCGATGTTTGTTGCTTGCATCACCGTCCCTCTTATCGTCTTCAGTGGCTACAGCACTGCCTCTGGAGCAAACCTCGCCCAATTGCTTATCGCTCCAACCATTGTGAGCGCTGGCGTCGGCACCTTGTTCTACCTCTTCATGACAAAGTTCAAGAGCCCAATGTTCTTGGCCTCGAGCTTCGCCTACCTCAGCCCAATGATCACTGCTGTCGGTATCGGCGTCACCAAAACCCAGCCATTACCAAACCTTTGGCTCTTACCAATCGGTATGGCTATGGTCGGTCTCGTCTACGTCATTGTCGCTATTGTCATCAAATTCTGCGGAGTCAAATGGCTTAACAAGCTTCTTCCTCCACTCGTCATCGGTCCAGTAATCATGGTCATCGGTCTTGGTCTTGCTGGTTCAGCCATCAACAACCTCACCAACACCGCTGGCGGTGCTCAGAACTACAACTTACTTCACATCCTCTCCGGTCTCGTTGCCATGTTCGTCACTGGCATCTGCGCCCACTATGGCAAGAAGACCATTTCTCTTATCCCATTCGTCATCGGTATGGCTGCTGGCTATGCCTTCGCCCTTATCGTCACTCTCATCGGCTACTACGGTGCCGGTTCTGATTATTGCAAGATCGTTGACCTCTCACCAATCGTCAACAACTTCGTCGTCGATGGACAATTCCGTGGCTTCCAGGCCTTCCTCGACTATCCAAAATTCCTCTTCCTCCAAGCTGAAAACAGCCAGCCTCTTACCTTGTCTGGTGTCGGACAGGCTGCCGCCCTCTTCATCCCAGTCTCCCTTGTTACCATCTGCGAACACATTGGCGACCACGAGAACATGTCTGGCGTTATCCAGAAAAACCTTCTTGAAGAACCAGGCCTCGACCGCACCCTCATCGGTGATGGCGTTGCCACTGCTCTCTCTGGCGGCCTTTGCGGCGCTGCCAACACCACCTATGGCGAGAACGTCGCCGTCGTCGGTGTCTCCAAAGTCGCTTCCACCAAGGTTATCGCCCTTGCTTGCGTCTTCGCTATCCTCCTTGGCTTCCTTAGCCCAATCATGTCCGTCGTCCAGACCATCCCAGGATGCATCTGCGGTGGCGTTAGCTTAGTCCTCTATGGCTTCATCGCCAGCTCCGGTGTCAAGATCCTCATGGCCAACAAGATTGACATGGGCAATACCAAGAGCATCTTCGTCGCTTCCACCATCCTTGTCGCTGGTATAGGTGCCTTAAGCCTCCAGTTCTTCCCTAGCTTAGTCACTACCACCGAATACGTCACCATGCTTTCCGAAGATGTCAAAGCCGGTGCCGAAGTCGTCTCAACCTTCGTCCAGAACGAAACTGCCTACAGTGTCGTCAAAGTTGTTACTGAAGGTGTCATCAGCGGCTACGCCATGACAATCACCTCAACTGCCGTTGCCATGATCCTTGGCATCATCATGAACCTTATCCTCAAAGATAAGAAACCTGTCGAAGCCAAAGAAGAAGTCGCTGCCCCAGCTGAAAGCAAATAAGGTACAATATTCAAAACAGGAGAATTCCTTTATGAAAGAGTACCCAAACGTCACTTATCTCAATCACCCAGTCTTAACCCACAAGATCGCTATCCTTCGTGATAAGAACACCCCAACCAGCGAATTCCGCACGGTCGTCAAAGAGATTGCCATGATGGAAGGCTATGAGGCCCTTAAGCACGTTTCAACCAAGAGCGTCGAGATTGAGACCCCAATTGAGAAAACCGTTCAGCCGATGATCGTTGGAAAGAAGCTTTGCTTCGTTCCAATCCTCCGTGCTGGCCTTGGCATGGTCGATGGCTTCACCGCCCTCGTCCCAACCGCCAGAGTCGGACATATCGGCTTATACCGCGATGAGGTTACCCACGAACCTCACGAATACTATTGCAAGCTTCCAGAAGGCATCGAAGACATGGACGTCTACGTTGTCGACCCAATGCTTGCCACCGGCGGCTCCGCTGTCGATGCCATCAAGATGCTTAAGCAGCATGGTGCCAAGAAGCTTCACTTCGTTTGCATCATCGCCGCTCCAGAAGGAATCGAGGCCTTCGAAAAAGAATGCCCAGAGATCCCTCTCATCGTTGGTGCTCTCGACAGACAGCTCAACGAAAACGCCTACATCTGCCCAGGCTTAGGCGATGCCGGCGATAGAATCTTCGGAACCTACAGATACTAATATCTGCCCAAGATGAAAAAACAGGTTGCTTCCCTTCGGAGGCAACCTTTTTTCTTTATTTTCTTTCCGCTAATTCTTTGTCCCAGGAGGCAACTTCCTCCTCAGTTGGGATGAAGACATATGGTATGTTGCGGTGCAATCCATTGTAATCAAGGCCATA
>CAMKAQ010000101.1 GCA_946410525.1 uncultured Caryophanales bacterium
CTCTTCTTGCGCGGCTTTGCCAAGAGGGACGTGGACCGCCATTTGGTCACCGTCGAAGTCAGCGTTGAAGCCAGGGCAGACGAGTGGGTGCAAACGGATGGCGTGGCCATCGACGAGCACAGGCTGGAAGGCTTGGATGCCTAAACGGTGAAGGGTTGGAGCACGGTTGAGGAGAACTGGGTGCTGGGAGACGATCTCTTCGACGATGTCGTAAACGACGGAATCGTAACGGTCGATGATCTTATCGGCCTGCTTGTGGGCGTTGACGAGTCCCTTCTTGATGAGAAGGGCGGCGATGAACGGACGGAGAAGCTGGATGGCCATCTCACGTGGGAGACCGCACTGGTACATCTTAAGGGATGGGCCAACCGCGATGACGGAACGGCCGGAGTAGTCGACACGTTTGCCAAGGAGGTTCTGACGGAAACGGCCCTGCTTGCCTTTGAGTCCGCTAGAGAGGGACTTAAGTGGGCGGCCGTTTGGACCGGTGACAGGCTTGTTTCTGCGGCCATTGTCGATAAGGGCGTCCACCGCTTCCTGAAGCATACGCTTCTCGTTCATGAGAATGACGTATGGGGCGTTCATGTCGATGAGCTTCTTAAGACGGGTGTTACGGGAGATGACACGACGGTAGAGGTCGTTGAGATCGCTCGCAGCGAAGCGTCCGCCATCGAGCTGAAGCATTGGGCGGAGATCCGGTGGGATGACTGGGATGACGTCAAGGACCATCCATTCTGGCTTCTGTTTGGAATCACGGAAGGCCTGGATGACCTCAAGTCTCTTAGCGGCCTTTAAGCGGTTTTGGCCGGTTGAGTTTCTGACGATGTTGCTTACTTCTTCGAAGGTCTCGTCGAGGTTGACCTCGTGGAGAAGCTTCTTGATGGCGTCGGCGCCTTCTCCGAATTCAGCTCCGGTGTGTTTGGAGATGAAGGCGGCAGCGGTGAAGAAGTCGAAGGTTTCGTTACGGTTGCTGATCTTCTCGATGAGCTCTTCGGCTTTGAGAACGTCACCTGGCCATCTGGTGGTGTCGATCTTGTCTTTAAAGGACTCGATGCAGGCGACGAATTTCTCTCTGGCGGTAGCCTCATCAAGGAAGTCTTTCTTCTTGAGGACGTCAGAGATCTCTGGGTCGGATTCACGTAAAACGACGTGGGCGGCGAAGTAGACGATTTCCTCTAACTGCTTCGCTGGGATGCCAAGGATAAGGGCCATGCGGGATGGGATGCCTTTGAGGTACCAAATGTGGGTGCATGGAGTGGAAAGTTCGATGTGGCCGAATCTTTCACGTCTCCATTCCTTGGAGATAACCTCGACACCGCACTTCTCGCAGGTGATGCCTTGGAAACGGATTTTCTTATATTTGCCGCAATGGCATTCGTAGTCTTTGCTAGGTCCGAAGATCTTCTCGCAGAAAAGACCTCCTGGCTCTGGCTTCTGAGAACGGTAGTTGATGGTCTCTGGGCGAGTGACCTCACCATGACTCCAGCTACGGATCTCTTCAGGGGAAGCAAGGCCAACTTGCATGGCCGCTAAAGCATTGATATCAAACATGTTCTGCATTCCTCCTTATTATTCAGCGTCTCCGGCTGGGTATCTCGATGAGACCGAAAGGCCTTCTTCGAGGGCTTGCTCAGCTTCGGTAGCGCTATCTTCGATGGCCTCCACCACTGGCTGGGCCTCTTCTTCGCCGCGTGGGGAAGTGAGGTTGCGGATGGCGGTGTTGACCTTACGCTCTTCGATCAAGGACTGCTTGGCAAGGGTATCCATGTCGATCTTCTCTCCGACGTGGTCGTAGAGAGCGACTTTCATACCAAGACCTTTAAGCTCTTTGGTGAAGACCTTGAAGGCTTCTGGCATGCCAGGGAGAGGGAGACCTGTGCGTTTGATGATGGATTCGTAGGTCTTGCGACGGCCGACTCTATCATCGGATTTGACGGTGATCATCTCTTGGAGGACGTGGGCGGCACCATAGGCTTCGAGAGCCCAGACTTCCATTTCGCCGAAACGTTGTCCACCGTTCTGAGCTTTGCCTCCAAGAGGCTGCTGAGTAACGAGTGAGTATGGACCAGTCGCACGAGCGTGTAACTTATCATCGACCATGTGGACGAGTTTGATCATGTACTGGACGCCGACGGAGATACGCTCTGGGAAGCGTTCGCCAGTCTGGCCATCATAGAGGATGGTCTTGCCATCGCTAGAGATGCCAGCGGCCTTCATGAGGTCGGCGATTTCTTTGTTGGACAAACCGTCGAAGATCGAGGTCGCAACGCGTAAGCCAAGCTTACGGCAGGCAAGACCAAGATGGATTTCGAAGATTTGGCCGATGTTCATACGGGACGGAACGCCCATAGGTGAAAGCATCAAATCGATTGGGGTGCCATCTGGAAGGAATGGCATATCCTCGACTGGGAGGATCTTGGAGATAACACCTTTGTTACCGTGACGGCCGGACATCTTGTCACCTTCGGAGATCTTTCTCTTCTGGACGATGTAGACTCTGACCTTCTCGAGAACGGTTGGTGGGAGTGGGTCTTTGTTTCTATGGGTGTAGACCTTGACCTTAAGGACGATGCCAGCGCCGCCATGTGGAACACGGAGGGAGCTGTCTTTGGTGTCTTTGCTCTTCTCACCGAAGATGGCCATGAGAAGCTTCTCTTCTGGGGTGGATTCGCTTTGTCCTTTTGGTGTGATCTTACCAACGAGGATGTCGCCTTCTTTGACTTCGGCGCCTGGGACGACAATGCCGTCCTCATCGAGGTATTTCTTGGCCTCTTCGCCGACGTTTGGAATGTCTCTGGTGATATGCTCGTTTCCGAGTTTGGTCTCACGGCACTCAAGGTCATAGGCCTCGATGTGGATGGAGGTGTAGGTATCATCCTTGACCATCTTCTCGGACATGATGATGGCGTCTTCGTAGTTATAACCGTGCCAGGTCATGTAGGCGATGAGGACGTTCTGGCCAAGGGCGAGTTCGCCATTCTTCATGGCTGGGCCATCGGCGATGACCTCCCCTGCTTTGATCTTGTCGCCAACTTTGACGATTGGGCACTGGTTGATGCAGGTGCCCTGGTTGGAACGGTCGAATTTCTGTAAGTGGTATTCGTGGATACCGCCTTTTTCTTTGACTTTGATGGTGGCGCTGTCCATGTAGACGACTTCACCATTCTCGCTAGCAACAACGGCTAAGCCGCTGTCTTTGGCGATCTTTCCTTCCATGCCGGTGCCAACGTAGGCGATCGATGGACGGAGAAGAGGGAGAGCCTGACGTTGCATGTTCGAGCCCATAAGAGCACGGGTAGCGTCGTCATTCTCAAGGAATGGAATACAGGCGGCAGCGACGGAAACGATCTCTTTTGGAGAGACGTCGACGTAGCTGACTTCGTCAACTGGGGTGAGACCGCTATCATCATCGTGTCTAGCGATGACTTCCTCATCAAGGAATTCCTTGACGATCTCTTTGCCTTCGCCGAAGTCGATTTCGACAGGCTCGCCTAAGCGGACGTTGGCCTGAGCGATGAATAAGCCTCTTTCGTCATCAGCACTTAAGTACTCAGCCTTGTCGCTGACGTAGTAATGCATCTTGCCATCCTTGCCCTGCATGTGCTTGACGATACGGTATGGGGCCTGGATGAAGCCGTAGCTATTGATCTTAGCGTAGGTGCTGAGGTTGTTGATAAGACCGATGTTCTGGCCTTCTGGTGTCTCGATTGGGCAGATACGGCCATAGTGGGTATAGTGAACGTCACGAACCTCCATGGACGCACGGTCTCTTGAGAGACCGCCAGGACCAAGAGCGGAAATTCTTCTCTTGTTGGTAAGCTCAGCAAGTGGGTTGGTCTGATCCATGAACTGGGAGAGCTGGGAAGAAGCGAAGAATTCGCGGATAGCGGTTGTTAATGGGCGGATGTTGATGAGGGTCTGTGGCTTAGCGGATTCGAGGTCGGTGATGGACATCTTCTGCTGGACAGTCTTGCTCATCTTGGTAAGACCGATTCTGAACTGGGTCTGGAGAAGCTCGCCGACGCAGCGGACACGACGGTTGCCAAGGTGGTCGATATCGTCGGTCTGGCCAAGGCCATCCATGATGTTGCAGAAATAAGAGAAGCAGGCAACCATGTCGCTGATGGTGACGTGGGTGATGCCAGAAAGGTTGAGGTCGGTACCGATCATGGTAACGATGTCATCTTTCTTGCCAATCTTATCGTGCGCGTAAACCTTAATAGTATTGACGGTGCTGTGGGTGTCGAGAGCGGTATTGACATTCAAAGTCTTGGTGAACTTCTTTGGGCTGTTCTCGAAGAATTCGATGTCACGGAGATGCTGGACGTCATCTTTGGTGAGGGTGTGTCCCTTGGTGAATGGCTCGCCATCCTCGTTGCAGATGAATTCGCCATTGTCATCGATGATGTCCTCAGCGAGGACACGGCCTGGAAGTCTCTCGTAGAGACCAA
>CAMKAQ010000102.1 GCA_946410525.1 uncultured Caryophanales bacterium
TGAACCTATCAAGGAACTCGAAGGTCTTAACGCTGTCTTGCCTCATGTTGACGTAAATGGCGCCCGCAGTCATGCAGGTAAGCAAGGAGCTAAGCTCCATGTTGCCCATGTAGTCTTGTTTGAATAGGTAATAAAGACCAAGGGAAGCGAAGACGACAAAGATGATCCAACCGGTTCTGTTTCCTCTTGAACGGAAGAAATGGCAAGCGAAGGACATCGCAAAGCCAAGAACTGCGCCTATCGCTAGGGAGATAAGGATCTCAAGGAGAGGCTTAACGAACATCTCATAGGTGTTGAAAGCACTGCCTGTTGCCATAGCCTCGGCAATCTGGAAAAGGACGGCGAAGAGGATAAGAGCGGCCGCGTCATCGAGAGCGACGACTGGGAGCAAGGTATCGGTGACAGGTCCTTTGGCGCGGTATTGCTTAACGACCATGAGGGTCGCTGCTGGAGCGGTTGCCGCTGCGATCGCGCCTAAGGTAAGAACCAAAGGAAGAGGGATCTTGTCTGGCCAGATGAAGTAGGCGACAAGAAGAGCGGCGATAACCAACAAGGAAGCAAACAAAGCCTCAAGGACAGTGATGACGAGAACCTTTTTGCCAACGGCTTTGAGGGTGTTCTTCTTAAAAGAAGCACCTACCGAGAAAGCAATGAACCCGAGAGCGACGTTATTGACCCATCCAAGGTCTTTAACATACTGAGCAATTGGGCCGTTCCCGGCATTAAGGAAATCAAAACCGTTGAAGAAGAGTCCGAAAACAAAAGGACCCATGATGATGCCGGTTATGATGTAGCCGGTGACAAACGGCATCTTGATGATCTTCATGAGTCTTGTGGAAAGAAGACCCACGAGGACGATTGCCGCTGCGTAAAGAAAAATGAAACCGTCCATTAGAAGCTACCTTCGTAATCATCAAGAGGGAGACTGAAGAAGGCTCCTTTGACGGTTTTGAAATCATCGGTGCATTTGCGGATAGCATCTTTGAGCACATCGACATCCTTCTCATCGACGATGAAGAGGGAGAGGGTGGACTCTTTGTTATTGTCAGCTTCCCAGTTGGCAAGGGAGAAGAAATGCCTCTCCTCTGGGAGCATATCCTCGAAGGCGTGCCTGAGAGAGGCGCCTCCGACAAGGGTTCCGTTATATCCCTCGGAACGGATTTCCTCGAGGGCGTTTATGGCCGGTTGGCCGTTTTCAAGAAAGAGAAATAATACACGTTTCATAAACATTCGCCTTTCGACACATGCATTATAGGCTCATTAACACATAGGTGTTATCTTTCGCTTAAAAGTTGAATGGGCCACTGCAACCAAAAAAAGAACAAATTCGTCATATTTTATAAATGCACTGCCATAGAATTATACAAAATTACAGTTTTGTACAAAACGTATAAAAACTAGATATGGTGCAAACTTTAGAGTTTATCGCACTTTTTATTTCACTTTCAGAGAATTTTTCAATCGAAAATTTCAGCCCCTATGAATAGCAAGAAAGGCAATTTTCTATTTGTGTCAAATCGGTATCACTTTAGTGATATCGGTTAAGCAAGGGGGCTCTTTGCTTACCAAATACATATCCAAAAAGAAAGGAAAACACATGGGAAAATTATCTTCCTTATCAGGTAAGGAAAAGACCAGACTTATCGTGTCGATCGCTTGCTTACCTGTGATTGCCGCTGCTGGTGTTGCGTTAGCAATCGGTAACAGCTGGGCCTTTGGTGATGGCGCCAGTACGATGAATACCTACCTCACGACCCCAGCCCCAGCCGACACAAACGCAATGACCCGCTCATCGTCCGGCATGGGTGACGAACTCGCCGTCGAAGTCGAAGGCGAAGGCATCGTCATGCTTGAGAACAACGGTACTCTTCCACTCAGCAAAGACACCGTTAAAAAGGTCAACGTTTTCGGACATGGTTCCGTCGACTGGTACATCATGTCCTCTGGTTCCGAGATGGTCGGAACAAAAGGCCACAAGTCTTATGACTTCAACAGCGCCCTCGAAAAGAGAGGCCTCGAAGTCAACCCAAACCTTCCTGCCTACTACAAGGAATGGCACAAGGCTGAAGGTGACTCCAACACCATCATGACCGCGCTTGACAACTATTTCGTCATCCGCGAACCATCCTTAGAGATCGATACCAAGTATCAGGAACTCTACGAAGAGGCCAAAGCCTACAGTGACACCGCCTTCTTCGTCATCTCTCGTCACGCTGGTGAGAACAGCGATTGCCCTCACTATCAGAACAAACTTTCTTCAAGCGATTCAACCCATAAGAGCGGATCCACCGTCAAAGACGAGGAACGCGATTATCTTGAAATCTCAACCGAAGAAGAATACGCCCTCCGTCAGATTGCTGCTGACTTCGAAAACGTCATCGTCATCGAAAACAGCACCAACAACATGACTCTTGATTTCGTCAAGAACATCAACGATGAAATCCCAGACGGCATCGATGCCGTCCTCAATGTCGGCGTCACCGGTGGCCAAGGAGCCCTCGCCATCCCTGATGTCGTCTTTGGTAATGTCACTCCTTCTGGACATATGACCGACACCACTCCATATCGCCCAGAATACAACATCACTTACTATCGTTCTTGCGCAAAGCACACCCGCCACTATGAAGGTGGAAAATCCTCCGACTTCTTCAGCAAAGCTGGTAGAGGTTCCGGCGGTGCTGCTTTCTACAACTACGCCTGCTACTCCGAATACACCGAAGGCATCTACATGGGTTATCGTTGGTTCGAGACCGCTGATGCCGAAGGTTTCTGGGATCAAGCTCCATACAATGGCTACGACAATGTCGTTCAGTATCCATTCGGTTATGGTATGTCCTACACCGACTTCAGCTGGAAACTTGTTGAAGCCAATAGAGTCACCGGAAGCGAAATCGAAGCCGATGAGAAACTCAACTTCAAGGTTGAGGTCACCAACACCGGTACCGAATACAAAGGTAAAGACGTCGTTCAGATTTACCTCACCGCTCCATACACCCCAGGCGGAATCGAAAAATCCTACCGCAAATTAGTCGGTTACGAAAAGACCCCATTACTCAAACCTGGCGAGGTCTGCACCATTGATATCGAAGTCGATACCAAGGACTTCAAGTCCTATGACGACTACGATGCCAATAACAATGGCCACACCGGTTACGAGCTTGAAGCTGGTAACTATGTCCTCAACTTCATGACCGACGCCCACCACGTCAAAGAAAACATGTCGCCTGTGACCTATAAGGTCTCCAATGACGTCATGATCGACAAAGACGAAGTCACTGGTGAGACCGTTGAGAACCGTTTCACTGGCGATACCGCTTACGAAGGCATGCCAATCGATGGTTCCTCCGTCGACCAGAACATCGAATTCGTCCACCGCAACAACTTCCCAGCCCTTCTTACTGACTGTGAGCCAAACAAGCCTTGGACCGACAAGCTTATGGACCGTCTCTCCGATCCAGAGCCAATCGCCAACTACAGCTACAGCAAGACCATGTCCGACACCTGGGACAACGCCACCACTGATTACTGGGGCGATCCAGTCCCAACCGCAGCTCCAACCTGGAACAGCGGCGGAGATGCCAAACTCATGGAGAATGGCCAGCTTACCGAAATCGGTATGAAGTGTGGCGAAGATTACGACGCCGAAGAATGGAATGGCGTCCTTGATCAGCTTGACTTCGACAACTCCAAGAAGATCGTTACCGAAAACTCCAACTACGCTGGACGTGGTATGACCGAGATCGGTTTACGTGATTCTAGTAACGCCAGCGCCTTCAAGTTCGAAGAAGGTGCCGCTATGATCGGCGGTGGCTTAGGACAGAACGACGAAATCAACTGCCCAGCCTACCCTGGTCCAACCATGGGCTGCCAAGCCTGGAACAGAGCCCTTACCTACAAGCTCGGAAAATCAATGGGTAATGACATGAACGCCTCTGGCGCTGATGGCATCTTCTCGCCAAACTGCAACCTCCACCGTTCAACCTATGGTGGCAGAAACTGCGGTTACCAATCCGAAGACCCAATCCTTTCCGGCCGTTATGTCTCTGAGATCATCAAAGGCATCTCCATCTACGGCCGTATGACATTCGTCAAACACTTCGTCGCCAACGACCAAGACTTCAACCGCATGGCCAACATGGCCTGGATGACTGAGCAAACCTTCCGTGAGCTCTATCTCCGCTCCTTCGAAGAAGCCGTTAAGAATGGCGGCACCGTCGGTATCATGACCTCCTTCAACCGTGTTGGTGGCATCTGGGCCGGTGGTAACGAAGCCCTTATCCAGGGTGTCCTCCGCAGAGAATGGGGATTCAAAGGCCAGATCATCACCGATATGACCGAGAACGGAAAGAACATGGATATCGGTTTCTCATTCCGTTATGGCGGAAACATCAACCTCATTCAGCAGAGTCACACCGA
>CAMKAQ010000103.1 GCA_946410525.1 uncultured Caryophanales bacterium
TTGAGATTAGACCTGGCGCTTATATCAGAGGCGCGGTCATCGTCGGAGATGAATCCGTCGTCGGAAATAGCTCCGAACTCAAAAACGCCATCCTCATGAAACACTGCCAGTGCCCTCATTACAACTATGTGGGTGATTCCATCTTAGGAAACTACGCCCATACAGGCGCAGGCTCAATCCTCTCTAACTTAAAAAGTGACAACAAACCAGTCGTCATCCATAACGAAGGAGAGAACATTGAGACCTCAATCAGGAAGATCGGTTCATTCTTAGCTGATCACGCTGACATCGGATGCGGCTCTGTCTTAAACCCAGGAACCATCATCGGTCAAAACACTCAGGTATATCCTCTCACCATGTGTAGGGGAGTCTACCCATCTGATTCCATCGTCAAAGGAACCAAAGAAATCGTCAAAAAGAGGTAAATAACAATGAAAGTCATCGTCGGAAACGAAAAAGAAATCTCACAGTTGATCGCTGACGAATTCGTCAAAGTGGTCAAAGCCAAACCAACTGCCGTTCTTGGCCTTGCGACCGGAACTTCCCCACTCATGGTCTACGCCGATATGGCGAAAGCCTACAAAGATGGCGAAGTCTCCTACAAAGACTGCAAGTCCTTCAATCTCGATGAGTATGTCGGCTTAGAGGGAACCCATGATCAGTCATACAGATACTTCATGACTGAGAATCTCTTCAAGCATATTGATATCAAGTTAGAGAACACCCACGTCTTACTCGGCGTCGGCGATTACAAAGCCTACATGAACCAATATGACAAAGAGATCGATGAGGCTGGCGGAATCGATATCCAGATTCTTGGTATCGGAAGCGATGGCCATATCGCCTTCAATGAGCCAGGCACCCCATTTGATTCCCTCACCCATGAGACCGAACTCACTGAGCAGACCATCAAAGACAACTCCCGTCTCTTCAACGACATCAGCGAGGTTCCTACCCGCGCCGTCACAATGGGTCTTGCTTCCATCATGAAAGCCAAGAAGATCGTCCTTATCGCCACTGGCAAAAACAAAGCCAAAGCCGTCTATGGCCTCATCAAAGGACCAATCACCGAAGACATGCCTTGCTCCATCCTTCAGAAGCATCCGGATTGCACGGTCTATGTCGACGAGGAGGCTTATTCCCTCGTCAAATAAATAAGTTACAAAAAGAAAAGGGACGTTTAGCCCCTTTTCCTTTTAGGAAAGGATAAAGATATGAAATACATTGAAGAAGTGATCGAAAAGGTCAAAAACGAAAACCCTGGTGAGCCTGAGTTCCTCCAAGCCGTCAAAGAGGTCTTAGAGAGCTTAGAGCCAATCATCGCCATGAACGAAGAGAAATATAGGAGCCAGAAGCTTCTTGAGAAACTCGTTGTCCCAAATAACATCGTCAAATTCGATGTCAAATGGATGGATGACAATGGAGTGGAACAAACCAACAAAGGATACCGCGTCCAGTTCAACAATGCGGTCGGTGTCTATAAAGGTGGTCTCCGCCTTCATCCTTCCGTCAACCTTTCCATCCTTAAGTTCTTAGCCTTCGAGCAGTGCTTCAAGAACGCCTTAACCGGCTGCCCAATGGGTGGTGGCAAAGGTGGATCTGACTTCGATCCAAAAGGTAAGAGCGAAGCCGAGGTCAAACGCTTCTGCATCGCCTTCATGGATAAGCTCTATCCACATATCGGCGTTGGTGTTGATGTCCCAGCAGGCGATATCGGTGTCGGTGGCAGAGAGATCGGCTTCATGGCCGAGGAATATAAGAAACAGACCGGCACCTTAGGCGGTGTCCTTACTGGCAAACCTCTTTCGATGGGTGGTTCCCTTTGCAGAACCGAGGCTACCGGTTATGGTCTTGTCTACTTCGCCGAAGAGATGCTTAAGAAGAGACATGATTCCTTTGAAGGAAAGACCGTTGTCGTTTCTGGAAGTGGAAACGTCGCTATCTACGCGATCGAGAAGTGCGAGCAGCTTGGTGCGAAAGTAGTGGGCTGCTGCGATTCCTCTGGCTGGATCTTTGACAAAGACGGAATCGATGTCGCTCTCCTTAAAGAAATCAAAGAAGTTAAGAGAGAAAGACTTTCTTCCTATGCCGCAAAGAGACCTTCTGCTGAATATCACGAAGGCAAAGGCGTCTACACCATCAAGTGTGACATCTATATGCCATGCGCCACTCAGAATGAGCTTGATCTTGAAGGCGCGAAGATTCTCGTCAAGAATGGCTGCTTTGCCGTCTGCGAAGGCGCAAACATGCCAACCACAAGAGAAGCGACCGAATACCTTCTTGCTAACAAAGTCTTATTCACCCCAGGCAAAGCTTCTAATGCCGGTGGAGTCTCTTGCTCCTACCTTGAGATGGTTCAGAATGCCAATAACGAATCCTGGCCATTTGAGAAGGTTGATATGAAGCTCAAAGAGATCATGGTCAACATCTTCCATAACGTTGATGAGGCCGCAAAAGAAGTGGGACAGGAAGACAATTACGTTGTCGGTGCGAACATCGCTGGCTTCAAGATCATCTATGACGCCATGTCCAAAAAAGGACTTCTCTAATTAGTAAAGAAAAAATGAAATCCCCTGCAAAACCAGGGGATTTTTTGTTGTTCAAATCGATGAAGTAGTTTCAACTTGATTGTATAGACTGTACAAACAAGTTATTAGAAGTTATGATTATTGTGCAAGGAGGACCATGAAAAATGAAGATTAACTGCGAATACCGAATCAAAGATGACATCGGTTTTTTCCTTGAAGCGGAAGAAATAACCAAACTTGAATTATCCGAAGCGACTGGCATTTCAAGAATGACAATCGATTTGATCGAGAAAAGAGGAATGGCCTCCGACGAAGTGTGCGAGAAGTTCTACTCTTACCTATATAAAAACAATTACCGCCTCAACGCGGTAAAGGAAGAGCTGATTAAAGAAGGGCCCCAATGCGTGGCTTTTCATGGCTCGAAAAACGGCTTATCTGAAGTGAGTGTTTCCGGATCTAGAGACAACTGCGATTTTGGGTGCGGTCTCTACCTAGGCCAAACATATCACCAAGCGTTGTCCTTTGTTTGCGAATACCCAAACTCTTCGGTGTATTCTTTCGGATACTCCTTTGAGGGTCTTAGAATCGCCGAATTCGATTGCTCGTTAGATTGGATGCTCGCCATTTGTTATTTCAGAGGCACCATCAAGCAGTACGCTGAAAGCAAGAAGGTCCAAGCGATTGTCAAACGCATTGAGGAAGCTGACGTGGTCATCGCCCCGATTGCGGATAACAAAATGTTCTACATCATGTCTCAGTTCGCGGAAGGGGAGGTCAACGCAGACGCAGCTTTGCATTCGCTCTCAGCGTCAAGCTTAGGGTTTCAATATGTCATCAAAAGCGAGAAGGCGTTAGGAAGAATCATTCCAATCGAACGGTATTATCTGTCTCTCCCAGAACGGGAAGATTGCCGAAAAGAGCTTATTGAGCGGGGTTATGAAATCGACACGAAATTAAAACTCGCCAAAAGAGAGTTCAAAGATGGACTTTATATTGAGGAGCTACTGAAATGAAAACCTTTGATCATGATGGCCTTCTTCTTGCGGAACACCAAGGTAAGATATTTGAGAAATCCGCGGAGCTTGGAACCTCAACCGCCGTTTTCCTTCGCAGGTTCTTGCATTCGGATTACTTAAAAAAGTTGGATCGGAACGAAGTTGTGTCTTTGAGCTTGGACGCTCAGGAGGCAATAGAGAGCATCGAAAACCAATTTGGCGCTTCATCTTATGGCAAAACCAAGCTTGCGAAAAGCGCACTCTTTTGGATTGGATATATGTACCGCTACATCTCATACACTCGGCAAGTATCGACTAAATTTGTGATGCACCTTTTTCCTTATCAGCAGTTAAATGACGTCTATTACTCCTTCCATACCCAAGATCCTGAGTGGTGCGTAAGAAGCCTTTTGGAAATGAATGGCCAAAAGGAAGATGTCTTCAATCCTAATGAGCGACTCAAAAAAGTGATGCGTCTCAAATTGGCGTGTTAAGCATCAATGAGGAGTGATTCCTTTGCCCCGCTTTATGAAGAAAATCCCCTGCAAAATCAGGGGATTTTTTAATGAAATGATCAGTATTCGACTCCGCCCCACTCAGTGACGGTGAAACCGCTTCTATCGTAATGAGTCAAGGTCTGTTCCTTGATAGGGGTCTCTTCATCCACTTTCTTGATGTGCATGAGGGTCCTGATCGTTGTGTCAGGCTCAACAGAGAACTCTAATGGGCATTCCTCATTTCTCTCTTCGGTTTGCTCGAAGTAGATGAGTGATTTCTCATTGTTCTCTAGCACAGGGAGCCAATACATGATGAACTCATCGGTCTCTCTGTTTGTGTACCCGATATAGTCCATCTTCTCTTCCAAGAAGGAAATC
>CAMKAQ010000104.1 GCA_946410525.1 uncultured Caryophanales bacterium
CTTGCCCTCGAAGGACTCTTTGACGACCTTGAGTGGGGATTCTTCTTTGAGGGTGATGACGTCACCGACATTGCAGAGGTAGGAAGCAATGTCGACTTTCTTGCCGTTGACCTTGATGTGGCCGTGGTTGACAAGCTGACGGGCACCGGCACGGGTGCGGGAGAAGCCCATACGGTAGACTAAGTTGTCGAGTCTGCTCTCAAGGATACGGAAGAAGGCTAAACCGGTAACGGTCTTTTCTTTCTTAGCGATGAGGAAGAGGCGGCGGAACTGTCTCTCGTTGATGTTGTAGAGCTCTCTGAGTTTCTGCTTCTCAGCTAACTGAGCGCCGTACTCGGATGGCTTTCTCTTTCTGTCTTGGCCATGCTGACCTGGGCCATAGGCTCTCTTTTTGAGTTCGTCACCGGTCTCTAAAAGAGAAAAATTGAGATGACGGGACTGTTTCCATTTGGAACCGACGTATTTGGACATATTTCATGTCTCCTTTCTTTGCGGGAACAAGATTGGAGGGTTATTTCCGCTTCCCGGGTGTCATTCACTTTCAGTGACGGTAGCACGTCCTTACTTTACAATTAACGAATGACGTCAGGCGGAAGCATAACAACCTGCTAGCTCACGCGAGGATTACTATAGTAATAGAAAAGGCGCTTGTCAACATTTAGGCCTAAAAATTCCCCAAATACGTGTATCGTATATGCGCGAGAAGCGTGCTACACTAATGGGCGAAGGTATACCTATGATTGTTTTTGATGCACTCCCAACCGATGCGATCGTCACTATTATCATCGTCAGCGTCCTCCTTTTGGCAGGACTTGGCGTTTTGCTTTATTTCTCCGTCTTCTCAAAATTAGCCCTTAAGCGTCAGGCCAGAGACCTCTGCAGCCGCTTCGAAAGAGAACACGCTCTTCTCTTTGGCGACGTTATTGCTTATGTGAGAAGACTTGAGACCATCTCCAGCATGAACCTCGTCTATGTCGACGAATATGCGGCCTGGTCGAGCGCTTTCAAAAACGTCCGTGACTCAATGGACGCCCTTGCCCAAGCCACCTCAAATTCCGTCAAAGACCTTTTGACCGATAGACGTTTCAAAGAGCTTAAGAACTATCTCCCATCCGCCAAAAAGACGATAGGGGAGTACGAAGAGAAAGTCGAATCCCTCTACAAAGGACTTAAAGACAAGTTCGCCGTCGAGGAGAATGTCTCTTCGCTTTCCTTACGCTGCAAAGAATCTTTCCGTCAGGTTAAGCAGGAATTCTATCTTAAGTCTACTGACCTCTCGATCCTCACCTCTTCCTTCGATCTTCTTTTCAAGAAGGTCAACGAACTCCTTGAAGAGGCTGATGCCAATATCGAGAACGCTAGATATGAAGAAGCGGAAGCCATCTACAAGAACAAAATCATTCCAGTCGTCAATAAGGTCCGCAGTGTCATCAAAGCCCTTCCTGACATCTGCGTTCAGATCACAAGCATCCTCCCAGACAAGATCGACTCACTTTCCGAACGTTATGAGCAGATGATCAAAGATGGTTATCCTCTTAACCACATCATGCTTAAGAAGACCATCCCGGATATGAATGATGAGCTTGCCGCCATCGTCGCCCAGGTCAAGACTCTCAACGTCCAGGGTGTCCAAGAGAAATTCGACGACATGAGGAACAGAATCGACAAATATCAGCAGCAATTCGAGGATGAAATTGCCGCTAGAACGACTTTCGAGGCCGACAATTTCAACGCCTCATCCAAAGAGACCGAGACTCAGAATAACTACCTCAACTTGGTCCACGCTCTCCCAAGAATCAAAGACATCTATCTCCTTGACGAAGAGGATCAGGCAAAACTCAGTGAGATCAACCGCTGCATCAATGCCGCCGCCACCTCAAAGCGTAATCTTGACACTTTCATCCATAGCGGAACCAAGCAACCATTCACCATTCTTCTTTCCCGCATGAACGCCCTTAAGGAGCAATCCAAAGAAGCGGCTGACAAAATCAACGACTTCCAGGCTTATCTCCGTTCCCTCAAGGTCGACTGCGAGAAAGCCGCCAAATCCCTCCAGACCTATAATGAGTCTGTGAGAGACGCCGAAGCTAAGGTGAGAGAGATGAATCTCCCATCGATGACCGCCAAGTACACCCCGCTTTTTGAGGAAGTCTCTAACCTCATCGGTGAGCTCTATACCACCCTCAAGACCACGCCAATCGACGTTAAGAAAGTGAATGCCGCTTATAGCGACCTCTCTTCCAAAGGCGATTATGTCCTTAACGCCCTTAAGAGCGATTCCGTCGCCTTAGAAAGCGCTGAGCAAGCGGTGGTCCACGCTAACAGATTCCGCTCCAACGAACCAAATAATGACGCCACCCTCTCACAAGCTGAGACCCTCTTCTTAGATGGCTACTTCAGCGAAGCTGAGAACATCGCCAAAACCGTCTCTGGCTCCAATAACCAGAGCTTCTTCCGCCGCACAAAATGATCTATTTCGATAATGCCGCCACAACAGCCCCACTCGAAGAGGCTATATCTTTCTATCTCAAAGCGATCGCCGATTTTCCAGGCAACCCTTCTTCAACCCATGGCTTAGGCCGTCAGGCAGATAGACAGTTAGAGAAAGCAAGGAGAGAGATCCTTGAGACTTTTGGTTTATCCAAAACTCATTCCCTCATCTTCAATAGCGGTGCGACCGAAGGAAATAACCTCGCCATCAAAGGCATCGCTCATTTCTACAAAAACAGGGGAATGAAGCTCATCACCTCATCGGTTGAGCACCCTTCTGTAACCGAGGCCTTCAAGGAACTTGAAAGAGAAGGCTTTGAAGTTACTTATCTTCCTGTTAACGAAGAAGGCAAAGTCGAGCCAGCAAGCTTAGAGAAGGCTCTTGATAAGGACACCATCCTTGTCTCAATAATGGGTGTGAACAACGAGACCGGTTCGATCAATGATTTAGCCGCTCTTGCTGACCTCACCCATAAGTTCCCTAAGGCGTTCTTCCATAGCGACCTCACCCAAGCAATTGGCAAGGTCAAAGTCCCATATTCCAAACTCGACCTCTTCACCTATAGCTCACACAAGATCGGTGGGCTTAGGAGCGATGGCGCACTCGTATATCTAAACAAGATCAAGTTCGCCCCTCTCAATGATGGCGGCGGACAGGAATTCGGTTTCAGAAGCGGCACCATCAATGTGCCTGCCGCCCTCACCCAGGCCTATGTCGTGAAAGAGGCTTTCAAGAACTACGAAAGCAACCTCAAGCACGTCGAGGAAATATCCAAATATCTCCGTCAAAATTTGAATGTCCCCAGCGAAATCCGCTTCAATTCGCCTTTAGACGCTTCACCATACGTCCTCAATTTCTCGCTCATAAACAAGAAAGCCTCAGTTGTCTTAGAGGCTCTTAGCGAAAGAGAAATCTATGTCTCTAGCGTCAGCGCTTGTAACTCTAAAGGTGAGCCAATCTCTAGCGTCCTTACCGCGATGCATAGAAGCGAAGGAGATGCCCGTAATTCCCTTAGGCTCTCATTCTCAAAAAGAAACACGCTTGAAGAGGCCGAAGCCTTCGTCAAAGCGTTCAAAGAAGTGTTAGAAGGAGTCATCAACAGATGAACTACGATTCCTTAATGATCCATTATGGCGAGCTCTCCACCAAAGGCGAGAACCGCAAGATGTTCGTCAAAGAACTGAATAAGAATATCCGCCACGCCTTAAAGGGCATGAACGCGGTCACGACTTTCGATCACGACCATACCTATGTGAGATTCGAAGGGGACCCTATGCCTCTCATCAACCGTCTCCAGAAGGTAAGCGGCATCCAGCGCATCTCTCTTGTTTACAAGAGCGATAGAGACCTTGAGAAACTTAAGGAAGACGCTCTTTCCCTCATCAAACTCGAAGAAGGAAAGACCTTCAAGGTAAATACCAAAAGAGGAGACAAAACATATCCTCTCCAGAGCTTAGAGCTTAGCCGTGTCCTTGGTGGTCAAATCTTAAAAAACACCGACCTCAAAGTCGATGTCCATAATCCTGATATCACCCTCAACGTCGACGTCAGAAAAGACGCCGTCTATCTTTCTAGTCATACGTACATGGGCGCGGGAGGATATCCGCTTGGCATGAATGGCAAAGTCCTCATGATGCTTAGCGGTGGTATCGATTCCCCGGTCGCCGCTTACATGATGCTTAGGAGAGGCATCAAGATCGAATGCATCCATTTCGCCGCTCCTCCATACACTAGCGACGCCGTCCTCGACAAACTCAAAGACATCGTCAAGAAGCTGAACGTCTATCAAGAAAGCGTCAAGCTCAACATCGTCCCATTCACCAAGCTTCAGCTTGCCATCTACCAATATGTC
>CAMKAQ010000105.1 GCA_946410525.1 uncultured Caryophanales bacterium
CGATCGTTCGCTTCACCGGTGGTCTTGCCGATACCGTTGTTGGTTACAACAAAGACAACCTGAAAGTGGCTGACGGAATCGGTTTCAATGATTATAATGATTCAGGCCTCGGCTATGCCGTAGGTTTATCTAGAGAGCTCTTTGCCGATAAGAAGGCTTTCTGGACTTGCGTGAAGAATGCGATGAAGTGCGACCATAGCTGGAAGAATTCCGCTAGCGAGTACCTCAAGATCTACCATTCTCTCGCTTCCTAGTGGGAGGACACCATATATGTCATACGACCATGGCTCAATCGAGAAGAAATGGGCCAAATACTGGGACGAGCACGAGACTTTCAAATGTGACGTCCATGATTTCTCAAAACCAAAATACTACGCCCTCGACATGTTCCCTTATCCTTCAGGACAAGGACTTCACGTCGGACATCCAGAGGGTTATACCGCGACTGACATCCTTTGCCGAATGAAGAGGATGCAGGGCTTTAACGTCCTTCACCCAATGGGTTGGGACGCGTTTGGTCTTCCTGCTGAGCAATTCGCCATCAAAAACAACGAACACCCAGAAGGCTTCACCCGCAAGAACATCGCCCACTTCAAAGAACAAATTAAGACCCTAGGTCTTTCCTATGACTGGAGCAAAGAGTTAGCCACCATCGATCCATCCTTCTACAAATGGACCCAGTGGATCTTCCTCCAGATGTACAAGCATGACCTCGCTTATGTCGACGACATCCCAGTCAACTATTGCCCAGAGCTTGGCACCGTCCTCGCTAACGAAGAAGTCATCGATGGCAAGTCTGAGCGCGGTGGCTTCCCAGTAATCCGCATGCCAATGCGCCAATGGATCCTCAAAATCACCGCTTATGCGGATAGGCTTGAGAAAGACCTCGAAGGCTTAGATTGGCCAAAGAGCACCCTTGAGATGCAACGCAACTGGATCGGCCGTTCAACCGGTGTCCAGATCCGTTTCAATATCGAAGGCAAAGATACCCACTTCGACGTCTTCACAACCCGTGTCGATACCCTTTTCGGCTGCACTTATTGCTGCCTCGCCCCAGAGCATCCTCTCGTTAAGGAGCTTGTGAGCGCCGAGCAGAAAGAAGCAGTGGAGAAGTACGTTAATGACGCCGCCAAGAAGAGCGACCTCATGAGAACCTCTCTTGAGAAAGAGAAGACCGGTGTCTATCTTGGCGCGACCGCCATCAATCCAATAAACGGCAAATCCATCCCGATTTATGTCGCCGACTACGTCCTTGGTTCCTATGGAACCGGCGCTGTCATGGCCGTTCCTGCCCATGATACGAGAGACTACGCTTTCGCCAAGAAGCATGACCTCCCAATCATCCAGGTTCTTGAAGGAGATATCTCCAAAGAGGCCATGGTCGATGATGCCCCACATATGAATAGCGAATTTGCTAATGGCATGATGATCGCCGAAGCGAAAGCCGCCATCACCAAGAAGCTCGTTGAGCTTGGCGCCGGCAAAGAAGTCGTCAATTACAAACTCCGTGACTGGATCTTCTCTAGACAGCGTTATTGGGGTGAACCAATCCCAATGATGCAGGATAAGGATGGCAAGGAATTCCCGATCCCAGAGGATCAGCTTCCTCTCGTCCTTCCTGAGCTTGATGACTATCAGCCAACCAGAGACGGCAAACCACCTCTTTCGAAAGCCCCAGATGCTTGGCTTAAGCCAACAATCGACGGCAAAGAATACCTCCGTGAGACCAACACCATGCCACAGTGGGCGGGCTCATCCTGGTACTACATCCGTTATATCGATCCACAGAATGAGAACGCGATGGCCGAACCAGAGCTCATCGAGCACTGGCTCCCAGTCGACATTTATGTCGGTGGCCAAGAACACGCCGTTCTCCATCTTCTCTATGCCCGTTTCTGGCATAAGTTCCTCTATGACATCGGCATCGTCAAATGCAAAGAGCCATTCCAGAAGCTCTATCACCAGGGCATGATCCTTGGCGCCAACGGCGAGAAGATGTCTAAGTCCCGCGGCAACGTCGTCAATCCTGACGATATCGTCAATTCCAATGGCGCGGATTCCCTCCGTCTCTTCGAGATGTTCGCCGGTCCTCTTAACGAAATGAAACCATGGTCCACCGAATCCCTTAATGGCGCGACCCGCTTCATCGAAAGAGCCTTCCGTCTTGTGAGCGAAGAGCCATACACAAAGATGATCTCAGACGAGAATTCCCATGAGCTCGATTACTCATATAACTTCCTCGTCAAGAAGGTCAGCACTGACTTCGAGAACCTCGATTTCAATACCGCTATCAGCCAGATGATGGTCTTCGTCAATGACTGCTATAAAGCGAAAAGCCTCTACAAATCCTACTTAGAAGGCTTCGTGAAGCTCTTCTCTTGCGTCTGCCCATTCGCCGGTGAGGAGATGTGGTCGCTTCTTGGTCACAAAGACTCCATCGCCTATGAGAAGTGGCCAACCTACGACGAGAAGGCCATCACCCTCACAACCGTCAAGTTAGCGGTCTCCGTCAATGGCAAGATGCGTGACGTCATTGAGGTCTCTAAAGAGGCCACTCAGGATGAGGTCATGGCCAAAGCCAATGAGTCGGCAAAGGTCCAATCCTTCCTCGCTGGACACGAGATCAAGAAGATCATCTACGTCCCTGGAAGAATCCTCAATATTGTAGTCGCCTAAACTTTTGACTAAATAACGCACCCAAAAATACCCCATGGGTGCGTTTTTTGTTGTAGAATAAACTTGCCCGCTACCAAAAAGGTTTGGAGCGGAGCGGAGACAGACCAAATGTTACTTGCAATTGACGTCGGGAACTCCCTGACAGACTTCGGCTTTTTCGCCGATGACAAACTGCTTAATTCCTATTTGATGGATAGTGACACCAAGCGTAGCGAGGACGAAACCCGTGCTCGCCTTCTTTTGATGTTCCAATCCCTCGATATCGAACTAAGCGAAATCGATGAAGTAATCATTTCATCGGTTGTCCCTTCAATCGGGACGATTCTTACTAGCCTCAGCCAGAAACTATTTGGCGTGAAGGCTAAGGTCATTGGCCCTGGACTTAAGAATGGGCTTAAGATGCGCGTCGACAATCCCTCAGAGGTCGGCGCCGATCTCATCGCTGATGCGGTGGGAGGAAAAGAGAGATATGGCAACTCGCTATTCATCGCCGACTTAGGCACCGCGAGCAAGTATCTCTATATCGATGAGGATGGCGCTTATTCCGGTTTGGCGATCGCCCCAGGAATGAAGCTCTCGCTTGATGCTTTATCGAGCGGCACCGCGGCTTTGCCAGAGATTTCTTTATCAAAAAAAGCAAAAATCTACGGCAAAAACACCGTGGATTGTATGGCGAGCGGAATCATTAACGGCACCATTTACCAGGTCCGCGGTTTCGCTGAAGCATATGAAAAAGCAGTGGGCCATAAGCTCACCAAGATCCTCACCGGCGGTAATGCCGAGTACATCAAAGACGAGCTCCCAGAGTTCATCTATGACAAAGACCTCCTTATGGAAGGCTTATACGCAATCAATCTTAAGAACAGGAAATAAACAAAATGAAAATTACAGTTAAAGATATCGCCATCGACGCGATTTTCGTCGGTATCATCGCAGTCATGACCTTTGTTCCAATGGTTGGAATGATAGCCATCAATTCAGTTGTCAGCTTCACTCTTCTTCACTTACCGGTCGTTCTCGGAGCCTATCTGTTTGGCTGGAGAAAAGGCCTTGTCCTTGGTGTTGCCATGGGCGTCTGCTCGATGCTCAAAGCCATCATCGCTCCTACTGGCGCTCTTGATCATTTATTCGTCTGGCCGTGGATCAGCGTCCTCCCAAGGGCCTTATTTGGCTTTTTGAGCGGTTTGTTCTTTGATATGCTCCACAAAAATTCTAAACTATACGGGAACCCACTTATTGTGGGTTTGCTCTCCTTCGCCTTTACCGTTATGCATACGGTGTTTGTGTTTGGATCGCTCTTCATTTTCTTCCCAGGGATTGCCAGCGGAATCTTTGTTGGCTCTGGTGAAATCTTGGAAGGAGTGGTCGTAGGAGCAGCTGTCATTGTTTCGATTGGCATGTTAGGAGAAGCAATCTTAGCCGGCATCATTACCCCAGTAGTCGGCAAGGCAACGATGTTCGTCGCTAAGAGATTCAGAAGCGACGATAGAGAGGAAGAGAAAGAGTGAATTTCGACAAATTAGCAAAATCCTATGAACAAGGGGCCGTCAAAGCCCTTCAAGACTTCATCCGCATCAACAGCGTCTATGATGAGATGACCGTTG
>CAMKAQ010000106.1 GCA_946410525.1 uncultured Caryophanales bacterium
TTGAGATGTATATGCTCTGTGGCAGTGTTATCCCCGGTATGATCGTTCATTTCTTCTTCGACTTCGAAACGAAATTCATTCTGATGAGTGACAATGATTCATTTATCGCGGAAATAGTTCGCGCCGCCTTGATGGCCCTCATTGCCATATGTTTTGCACTCGTTTTGCATAAGAAGGCATTAGATCAGAAGAGGAACGAAAACAGCACCGACGTTTAATCAGTGCTGTCGTTTTCTTATAACTCTGAGCAAAAGCCTCTTTTGCCCGCGTCTTCTTTGTCGACTATTTCGAAGCTGGCGCCAAGACCTAAGATACAGCCGATCTTTTTGATCAGTATCCTCTTGTTTGGGTCATCGACGTCTTTGATGAAAGATTCCATATCAGAATTGTCGATATGAAGATGAGTCAACGAGCAAAGCCTTTCCTTGCCAAAAATATTCTTTTTCACAAGGCAATCGACGTATGTCTCATATGTGTCTTCGTAGAACTTCAAGATGATGTTGCCGAGGTTCCATTCTGGGGATTCCCCTAAGGTTATGGTTCCTTTATGGATGTTTGAGAAATAAGTGTTCATGGTCGTTATTTAGCAAATAGTGATGAGAAATCGTAGGTGGATACAACCTCATGTCTGAGAGAGTCAACAATCATAGTTCTCTCATCAAGCACATAGAACTCATTACCCGCGATGGTGAACGAGTATTTCGACATGTATTGAAGCCTATTGCTCTCTTGTTCCGTCAAATAGCTTCTATCGGATTTGAAGAGGATTTTGTTAGCGTTTTGGAGGACTTTCAATACGGAACCACTAGGATTTTTAACGGTTATTTCATTGTGTTCGTCCCTGAGGCGTTTATAGCCGTCGCTGTTACTCGTTGCGTAAGAATAGTCTTTGCAAGAGGTGACCAAATAGAAAGAGGTGCCATGTTCGAAGAATGGGCCAAATTCATTCAACGTGTAAGTCTGGCTGCTGGTTTTGAATTTATGATGACCCGCTGGGTAGACGCCACTAATCAAAGCAGGATCAATTGGGACGACTTTTCCTTCTAAAAGGTTGAAGCTAGTTTTAGTAGCATCCCCTTCTTTAGCGACAGAGACATACATGAATGGATAATCCTCTTCGCTATAAGCGTTGAAGTCTCCACCAGGAATATATTCGTGGGAGTACTCAATAAGCTCATTCTTGTTAAAACTCCAACCCATCGTTTGCATTAGAGTTGGCATATCAGAAGGATCTTCTAAGGTGTCGAAATCAAAATCTATCTCGAATCCATAGCCTGAGACGCAGGCTTCAACGAAGTAAGTCCCTTCTACCATGCCTTGGATAGCGCCTTCAAAACTCACGATGACGTTGTCTTGGTGGTTGTTGGCGACCGCTTGAACAAAAAGGCAGTCTCCATAATAACCGACAGGCAAATCGGTCAATAAATCATCGTAATTGCCGTTATTCCTGACGAGGTTCGTGGTGATGCAGTAGGCCTTATCCGCGACTGCGTGTTCAACGACGAATGTGTTTTCTCTTTGCCCCGCCCTCATCGTAATCGGGGTTCTCGAACTATCGGCCGCGGTAACGCTGATATTGAAGGAGTCGGCATTAAGGAAGTTTTGCCACTCAACGGTTATCGTTGGATTTGAATAATCCAAGATGCCTTTGCCAACCAAACGATTAAGCTTCAAAACGTTTTTGGAGTCGTAATAGTCAGTGTTGTATTTTTCAACGACGATCCGATGGTCTTCAAAATTCATCTCATAATCCCAAATTTTAGGATCGTCCAATCTGAATAACTCTTCGTCATTGTGGTAATCGTATACGCGAACCCAAAGGCCGGCATTTTTCAAACTACGCCCATCAGCGGTCGTATAGATGAAATCAAGATAGCCGTCTTTATTGGCATCGGCCAAAAACAAAGAATCGAGCAGGCCTACAAAAGGCTTGTCTTCACCCTTAACGTAAAGTGTGCTCAAATACAAAGTGAATTCCTCATTCAGGCTATCGACCCTGAAAGAAAGGCCACCGCTAGGGATTTCTTCATTCATTTGCTTAATGACGATGACGCCGTTATCCATCTCGCGGACGCTGGCTTGTGGTAATTCGCTGCTAGAGGTCTCTGGAACGCTGGTTCCTCCTGAACAGGTAACGGATTGAGTACTACTAGAAGATTCAGGAACGCTTCCGAGCGAATCGTCAACTCTTGGCATATCTTGGCAGCTGCTTAATGCAAAAGCACTCAGCAATATGGCGAATAATGATTTGTTCTTAATCCTTTTCATAATAATGCCTCCTATGCTTCTACCAATAAGACGGACAAAGGTGGCAAAACCGCTCACCTTACTGCTCATAATTTCCCAAGATAAGAAAAAAAGCACTTTGTATTTTCACAAAATGCCTGCTTTCGATTGGTGCCCCGCCGCAGAGTCGAACTACGAATTGATCCTTACCATGGATCTGTTATGCCGTTTAACTAGCGGGGCAGCGAGTAGAATTATAGTTTCTTAAGAAACATCTCGCAAGTGGATTTGATTAATTCGTTTCTTTGCCCACAAGATCATAGACCATCGCATTGTCGATTCTGACCTTTACGATGTCGCCTTCTTTATGTTCTTCGGTACTGAAGAAATAGATATTTCCATCGATGTCGTCTGGGGCATTCCAATATGAACGGAGGGTGTAAAGGCCCTTCTTTTTGTCATAGCCCGTGACGATTCCTTCCATCACTTCCCCTAACCTCTTTTTGTTCTGACGATATGAGATTTGCTTGGCGAGCTTCATGATTTCGTCTTTTCTTTTCACCGCGGTGGCGTTTCTGACCTGGTGAGGCATGTTATAGGCAGCGGTCCCTTCTTCGCGGGAGAAAGTGAAAACACCAAGGTGGTCGAATGGGATTTCCTCTAGGAATTTGACCGTTTCCTCATGCTCTTTCTTCGTTTCGCCAGGGAAGCCGGTGATGAGGGTAGTCCTAAGGACGGCATGAGGCATCATGGCCTTAATCTTACGGAAAAGGGTCTTCATCTCCTCAACCGTGCCGTGCCTATTCATTAAGCGGAGCATCTTGTTGCTCGCGGTCTGGATCGGGACGTCGAAATATGGGTCAATTGACTGGGAGTTCTTGATGAAGCGGAGTTCCTCATCGGTGATCTCCTCAGGGTACATATAAAGGACTTTAATGCTATAGAAGCCCATCTTGTCGAGAGCGGACATGAGCTTGACCATGTCTGGGCCGTTTTTGATGTCGCAGCCATAATGCATCGGGTCTTGGGATACGAGGGCGATTTCCTTGATGCCTTTGCTTCTAAGGATGAGGGCCTCTCCCACGATCTCCTCTAGTGGGCGGGATTTCATTCTTCCCCTGATGTATGGAATAGCGCAGAAAGAGCAGAAATTGTCGCAGCCATCGGAGATTCTGAGGTATGCGAAATATGGAGCGGTCGAGATCATCCTTCTCATTGGGTTGAGCTTGATGATGCCCTTCTCCCCAAGGAGTTCAGAGACGAGGAGATTCATCTTTGGGTAATCGCGGATCGGGACCCAAAGGTCGACTTCAGGGATGGCTTTCTTTAGTTCTTCGAGGTTACGTTCGACAAAGCAACCGGTGACGATGAGCTTGGCTTGCTTATGCGAGGCCATCTCAAGGATGGTGTCAATCGCCTCTTTTTTGGCAGGCTCGATGAAGCCGCAGGTGTTGACGATGATGACGTCCGCTTCTTCTGGTTTTGGGGTGATCTCAAAACGGTCTCCTGGGAAGGAGGCAAGCATCATCTCACTGTCCACTAGGTTCTTAGCGCAGCCTAGGGAAACCATTCCGATTTTCTTCTTCATGTTTACTTAAGGGCTTCTTTTAGGAAGGCGTCGTAGGCTTGCTGGCCTTTTTCGTCATCTTTGAAGACGGCGACGTTCTTTAGGATATTGCGGCAGACTTGGCCGATATAGGAACCGGCATCTAAAGATGGGTTCTCTTTCATGGCGGTGATCATGTCCTCAAAGAGAGACATGTCTGGGTATTTCTTGAGGTATTCTTCTTTGCTAAGATTCACAGATTCCTCAACCTCTTTGATTTGCCTCTCCAAACGGGCTGGGAGGACGAATTCACCCGCGCATTCGATGAGGCCGATGCCCTCTTTCTTGATGGCGTGGTATTCAGGATGGGCGTGGAAAACGCCGTCTGGATATTCTTTGGTCGTGATATTGCAGCGTAAGACGATGATGAGCTGATATTAGATCGGAAGAGCACACGTCTGACTGGAGGTCAGACGTGTGCTCTTCCGATCTA
>CAMKAQ010000107.1 GCA_946410525.1 uncultured Caryophanales bacterium
GTATCACTTTTCGTAGACGATATCAGGGTTTCATTAAAGCCATTGGACCTAAAGTACACGATTAACAACTAATAAGCGAGCCTCTATGTATATTCACAACAAAAGAAAACCTTCCAACAATAAGTCCACTTCAATTTATGGCATCAACAGCGTCCGCGAATCATTACTAAGCGGCAACGTTTCCCTTCTCTACACGTTAGAGAGGTTAAGTGGCCATGAACTTGTTGGTTTGGCAAATAAGAAAGGCGTCGAAATCAAGTATGTCGACTCTGCCACATTGAATAATATGGCAGGAAACGATCATCACCAGGGATTCGTCGCCAGAGTCAAAACCTACGAGACTTATTCGTTAGAGGATCTCCTCAAATCGGTTGAAGGCAAGAAAGAGCCTCTCTTTCTCATCCTTGATGGAATCGAAGACCCTCACAACCTTGGAGCCATCCTTCGCACTTGCGATGCTTTTGGCGTCGATGGGGTCATCATGAAGAAGCAGGGCCAAGTCCCTCTTAACGCCACGGTCGCAAGAGTATCGACTGGCGCCATCAATTACGTCAAGGTTGTGACGGTGGCCAATCTCACCCAAGCTGCTGAGGTCCTTAAGAAAAAAGGCTTCTGGATCGTTAGTAGCGATGGAGAAGCGACTCAAGAATACGATGAAGTCGATTATAAGTGTCCGATAGCCCTTGTCGTTGGCTCTGAAGGTTTTGGCATCTCTAGGCTTCTTTTGGAGCACAGCGACTTCGTGATCAAGATCCCAATGGTTGGGCACGTCAATAGCCTCAACGCTTCGGTATCCGCAGCCATTCTTATTTCCGAAATACATCGCGCTAGGAAGTAGCGGAAAGGAATAGACTTATGGAAAGTCAAACATGGCCCAAAGGGGGCTCTCTTTTAAGCACCTCTCCATCGGATGGCTATTTGCTTCTTCTTTCTAGAGGTGGCAACATGAACGCCAAAAGCGAATTCTACAAAAGGTATTTCGACAAACGTTATCTTGTAGGTAGAAGCGTTTCTCCAACCATCGCCAAGATGCTTGATGATTGGGAATTCAATCACGCCTTCTTTGACGCGTTCACCTCGATGTGTCAGAACTACACTTTCAGTGCGAACGCTACCATAAAGACATACTTCTCAGTCCTAATGAAAAACTCCCTCGTTTCTGAAGCGAATAGCAACTGTGTCTTCGAGAGAGCGAATACCCTTTCCCTTGATGAAGAATATTATTCAGAACAAGGGGAGCCATATACCTTAGGCGAGGCTATTCCGGATAAGAGCGAGTATAACAACGTCACCTATTACATGGATTACGTTGAATCAATCGATCGCTTTTCTAACGCTTCCTCTAGACTCTCAAAACAAGAGAGGAAGATCGTCGGTCTTAGGATGGATGGAAGAACATTCAGAGAGATCGCTAGCGACTTAAAGATCTCGATTACCCAAGCCCATCAAGTCTTCACTTCTTTCTGCTCAAAAATAAAAGAGACCCTTACCAAAGCAAAGGTCCCTTCATTTCTCTTAAATGCCCACTCTTATCAAAAACAAGCGGGTTTTGCGGGGGTTAATTAAATAATTTCCCCAGAGAATCTCGTATAAAGTGCTTTCAAGGACTTATCGTAGTCAGCGTTAGAGATACCGACGATGATGTTGATTTCCTCACGTCCCTGGTCGATGAGTTTGATGTTGATCTTCTCTTCGCCGAAGACGCTTAAGAGCCTGCCAGAGACACCGCTCTTTTTCGCCATATTGGAACCAACGATCGCAATGAGAGCGACATCAGAGTCTTCACTGATCGAGACAATCTCAGGGAGCTTCTTTAACTCGGCAACCAAATCGAAATAACGGTCTTCGAGTTTGCTCTTCTCAGAGATGACGGAGAAGCTATCGATTGAGGTTGGGATATGCTCTACTGGGACTTTGTATCTTGCAAAGACATCTAAGACGGAACGGATGCTTTCAAGCTTATCGGATTCACGGCTCTTGACGAAGGTGAGGGCGATGAATCCTTTCTTGCCGGTGAGGCCGGTGATGAGGTGGTTGTTCCCTGGAGCCTTATCTTTGATAAAGGTTCCGCCTTCCTCTGGATGGTTGGAATTAAGAACCTCCAAAGGAATTCTCTTTTCCATGAGAGGGATGATGGTCTCGGCATGGAGAACCTGAGCGCCAGCATAAGAGAGCTCTCTTAATTCGTCATAAGAGATCTCGTTGATTCTAAGAGGATTTGGGATGATGCGAGGATCGGCCATATAGAAGCCGCTCACATCGGTGAAGTTCTCATAGAGATAAGCGTCTAAGGCCTCAGCGAAGTATGAAGCGCTGACATCGCTTCCTCCGCGGCTGAATAAGCAGACCTCACCATTAGGATAAGCGCCATAGAAGCCTGGGATGACGGCTTTCTCGACTTTAGCAAAGGCTTTAGCGATGTCTTCGCTTGTCTTCTTCTCGTCGACCTTTCCGTCAAACTTGAAGTGGATGACGTCTTTGGCGTCGATGAATGAATAGCCAAGATAGGCGGCTAAGAGTTTAGCGCATAAGTATTCGCCTCTTGAGACGAGCTTGGCTTCAGTGAGTTTCTTCTCTTTGAGAGCCTCTCTGATCTCGTTGAGATCGTTCTCGATTGGATAATCGATGTTTAACTCTTTTTTGATCTTGAGGTATCTTTGCTCAATCCTCTCAAACAACCCATCGAATTCGACATGGTATTTGCGATGCTGGAAGCAAAGATAAAGAAGGTCGGTGATCTTGTCGCATTCGCCCTCTCCTTTTCCTGGAGCGGAGACGATGACGCACTTACGGTCAGGATCGGCCTCGATGATGGCTTTGACTTGCTTGAAGTGTTTAGCATCACTAAGTGATGAGCCACCGAATTTGCAAACTTTAAGCATCGTCTTATCCTTCCTTCTTCTCGTTATAGGCAATGAGCTCTTCGTGTTCTTCGATGAGCTTCTTGACGATCTGAACGGCATTGGCGGCAGCGCCTTTTCTGACGTTATCGGCAACGCAGTAGATGAGTAAGCCATTATCGACGGAGGTGTCTTTTCTGATTCTGCCAACATAGACGTAGTCGTTGCCGGCAGCGATAGTGGAAACAGGGTAGATGTGGTTCTTTGGATCGTCTAAGACCTTGATGCCTGGGTAAGCCGCTAAGACTCTTCTGGCACCTTCGACGGTGACAGGCTTCTCGAATTCGACTTCCATCATGACGCCATGGGCGACAGGAACTGGAACTCTGATGCAGGTCGCGGAGATTCTTAAGTCTGGGCGGTGGAGGATCTTTCTTGTTTCCTCAATCATCTTCTTCTCTTCTTTGGAATATCCATCGTCGAAGAAGACGTCGATCTCAGGGATGCAGGTTCTCGAGATGTCATATGGATAGAATCCGGTTGGTTGTCCTTTTTCTGCGCCTTCCCAATCGTTAAGGCCTTTCTTTCCGGAACCGGAAACAGCCTGATATGTCGAATAGTTGATACGGGTGATTTTGAAAGCGTCCTCAAGAGGCTTTAAGGCTAAGACAGACTGGATGGTGGAGCAGTTAGGATTAGCGACGAGCCTACGTTTGGACTTGATATCGTCGATGTTGATCTCTGGGACAACAAGGGCGCAGGATTCATCCATTCTCCAAGTTGAGCTATTATCAACGACCAAAGCGCCTTCTTGCTCGGCGACTGGTCCCCATTCTTTGGAGACGGATCCGCCAGCGGAGAATAAAGCGTAATCAGTATCAAGGAAGCAGCCCTTCTTAAGGACCTCAAGCGGATACTCTTGCCCTTTGAAGGTCATAGTCTTGCCTTCACTCTTTTCAGAAGCGAAAAGCCTAAGCTTTCCAACTGGAAGATCATACTCTTCCATGACTTTGAGGAAGGTTCTTCCCACTAAGCCAGATGCGCCGACAACGGCGAAATTGTATTTCTGCATATCACTTGACCTCCTTAATGACTGCTGAGAAACGTTTTAATTCTTCGGCGTTAGGATTGCTCATAACGACCTTGGTTTCACTATTCTTTTCGTAACATACGAAAGTGCCTTCAAGGTTAGAGAGGATATTGGCTTTCTTCTCTAAGCCTTCTAATTGCATCTTGTATCCGTGGGCGATTCTTTCAATATCCTGAAGGATAGCGGCGGCGGTAGGATATCTTCCTGCACCTGGGCCTTTGAAGGAAAGAACGCCGTTATTCTTGAAGGATGCGGTTGCGCCGTTAAGCTCCATGACAGTTCCTCCGAAGAAGGAATCTTTGCTAACAAGAGCAGGGCTGACATAGAGGGAATA
>CAMKAQ010000108.1 GCA_946410525.1 uncultured Caryophanales bacterium
ACTTTGGTGCCGTTGATATCAAGGACGATATCAAGGGTCCAATACTCCTCTGGCTTAAATTCTTGGATCTCTTTATCGTTATCGACGATCATCCTGAGAGTGACGGATTGGACACGTCCGGCTGACTTCGATTTGATGGTTCTTTGAAGAAGTGAGGAAAGCTTAAAACCGATGATACGGTCATACATCCTACGGGTCTCTTGGGAATTGACGAGATCCATGTTGATGGTGCTTGGGTTATCGATAGCCTCTAAAAGGGCTGGTTTGGTGATTTCGTGGAAACGAAGGCGTTTGGTATTCTCGACAGATAGGCCCAAGACCTGCGCAAGATGCCAGGAAATGGCCTCTCCTTCGCGGTCAGGGTCGGTTGCGAGAATGACTTCATCGGCCTTCTTTGCGGCACGGGCAAGCTCGTTTATGATCTTCTGTTTGCCACTGGCGACGACAAAGTTAGGGACAAAGCCCCCTTCGACGTCGATGCCAAGGCCTCCCTTACCTCTCATTGAGAGGTCTCTGATGTGACCTTGGGACGCCATGACTTTATAGTCATGACCCAAATATCTTCCGATGGTATCACATTTTTTTGGAGACTCGACAATAACTAATTTCATTCGTAAACGGCCTTTCGACGCTAGGTATCATAGGAACAGATAATTGGGTTGTCAAACACCTAATCTCCCTTTTCCTTATATATAAATAAAGGATTATTTATAGATTTTTTGTAAAATTTTCTGGTTCCTCGGGAATGTAAATTTAATTCGTTTTCAGTGCAACAAAAAACCCAGTGGACACCATGATCCACTGGGCTAATTGCTTATCTCAAACTAATTAGGCGAGCCATTTGGCGGCAATCGCAGCGGATTCTTCCGAGGTGAGTTTGAGGACGGAGCCGTGACGCTTTCCACCATTGCCCCAAGAGAACTTGGAGGAAGGATAGATGCTCCAGGCAGCGCCAGTGGTATCTTCGATGTCAGTTGTTGAGAATGGGAGGTAACCACTGCCGGCGTTGTATCTGTCGCCCATGATGCACCACTCTGGGGTGTTTGGATCGTCCCAGTCGCACTTGTTGAACTGGAAGAGAGCTGGTCCTTCGAGGGTGGTGTTGTCAAAGCTATTGACGCCAGTGCCGGAGGTTGGAAGTCCAAGTTCATCGAGATCTAAGACTTTCTCCCAGGCTTCGTAGTCAAGGATATCGTCGCTTCTGAAGACACGGATGCCACCATCTCTGTCGCCGTTGTCACCGTCTTTGGTGATGGCGTAGTAATGGTCACCGATCTTGGTGCAGGTAGCGTCGATGATGTTTCTGCCATTTGGATGGTTGGAGTTCTCTGGAACGCCATCAGTCTGGTTATCGATGAAGAGTTTGGTTTCGCCGAAGTGCTCAAAGTCACGGGTGGTTGTGTAGTAGACGGCGTCGCCTTTGACTTTGGTCTTCTGATCATCTGGTAAGCTGAGATCATCGATGATGCAGCTGGACCAGAAGATGACGTACTGTCCGGTCTCTTCGTGCCAGGTCATCTCTGGGGCCCAGGCCATACCGGCGTTCTCTGGGGCGACTTCGATGTATTTTGGATCACCCCAATCGGTGAGGTCTTCGGTTTCCCAAAGGATGAGGGTGTGTTTGCCGTTAACGGTTGGGTAGGTGTAGCCTTTTGGAGTGTTTCTCCATCCGCCTTCAGGTCTGTTGTTGACCTTGAGGTCGGTGGCGATGATGAAGAATCTGTCGCCCTCTGGGGAGCGATAGACGAATGGGTCTCTGACGCCCTTTTCGCTAGCGATTGAGGAAAGGACAGGCTGATTGTTATTTAAGGCTTGGAAGTTGAATCCCTGATCCTCTGGTGCTAAGGACATGTAGACTTGCTCGCCGTTGGCGCTTCCTTCACCGGTGAAGGTGACAAGGAGGTAGCCGACGTAATCGTCTTCGGTGAGCTCGTAGCTTAAGCCTTTGACGGTGACTTCCTGAGTGTAGCTGCCGACTTTGCCATCTTTGGTGATTGAGGCAGTAAGCATAACGGTCGTGTCCACTGTTGGTCTCTCGACTGAACCAGGAGCGATGTCACCGATAGCTTCGCAATGAATGATATTTGGTTCGTCGCAACTCCAGGTGATTGGAAGTCCATCAACTTCTTCTGGGAGATACATGTTGCCTCTCACATCATTGAGGCCTTTGAGGGTAAGGCCTGGAATGTAGGCGGCCATTTCCTCAGATTCCATGGTTGGAACAACTTTTGGCACGCTTGTGCATCCTGCTAATGCGAGGACGGTAAGCATAGGAAATATGATTTTTTTGTTCATGGGAAATATCCTCTTTTTCCTAGATATTTTACCCATGTAAGCGCTCACGCAAAAGCCAAACATGTCAAAAACACATGGCAATCTTATTGTGGATTTAGGTTTTCGACGGTTCTCTCTCACCTCTGACATCGCCAATCATGAGAAGGACGTCCTCAGGACTTTCGATGACAAAAGCCCCTTCTTTGATGAGAGTGTTGCAGGCGCTTTGGTCGGTAGCCCTATATGGAACGCAGCCAACGTCTTTGTTCGAGCTCATTGCGTAATTGACTGTGATAAGTGTTCCGCTTCTTCTAGCGGCTTCCCCTACGACCGTCGCTTTTGATAAGCCAGCGACTATGCGGTTTCTTAGAGGGAAAGTCTCGACGGTTGGTTTGGTCATTCCTGGGTATTCGGAAACGACAAGGCCTTCCTTCTTGATCCTTTCATATACGGGTGTGTTCTCGCTTGGATAACAGAAATCGATGCCATTACCGAGGACGGCAATAGCACCACCTTTGCTATCTAGAGCCGCAGAAAGGGCTGCTACATCGATTCCGCGGGCCAGTCCGCTAACTATTCGGTAACCGTACTTCGAAAGCCCAGAACAGATGGTTTTCGCCATCTCGTTGCCATATGGGCTCGAATTCCTTGAGCCAACATAGGAGATGCACTTGGACCCGTTCCCTAAGAGAGATAAATCCCCATAGTAAAAGAGAACGATAGGAGGTTTGAAAGATTGCCTGAGGGCTGATGGGTATTCGGGATCGACCAAAGTGACGAACTTGCTATGGCATGTTGAAACAAGCTTCTTATAAGTGTCGTCGTCTGGTATTTCCTTGCCTCTTACGGCCTGGGTAATCTTGTCCCAGTCGCCCTCGTACTTAAGGGCAAGATAATGAAGAATCTGGTTTGGTTTTAGCATTGCATGGAACCCTCCACATTTCATATAGAGAGGGAATCCATGTTTTTCCGAAAATCTTTAACAGAGTTTTGGGCTATCGTCGATGAGGAACTTGATTGGCGCGAATGTTTTGCGGTGAATATGGTCGATTGGTCCATACTTCATGATGGCGTCAATATGGGCTTTGGTTCCGTATCCTTTATGCTTCGCAAAGCCATATTCAGGGTATTGCTTATCAAGCTCATCCATATATCTATCACGGCTGACTTTGGCAAGGATCGAGGCCGCAGCGACGTTTAGGCACTGGGCATCGCCCTTGATCATCGCGATGACTTTCTTGCCTTTGACATATAAAGGCATGGCGTCAGTGATGATGAGGTCATAATCGATTCCGATCTGCTCGATGGCTTTCTTCATGCAGATCTTGGTGGCCTCATAGATGTTGTATTTGTCGATGTCGTCCGCGCTGACGGAAGCGATGCCATAGGCAAGGGCCTTTTCCTTAATCACATCGAAAAGGGCTTCACGTTTCTTGGCGGTGAGTTTCTTGGAATCGTCAATCAGTTCGTCAGCGAAGTCTGGAGCGAATAATGCGGCGGCCGCAAAAACAGGCCCAGCAAGAGGGCCACGTCCTGCCTCATCGACTCCAACGATGAGTTTACAAGAGGTCGAATAGAATTCCTTTTCCTTATTAAGCATTAGGTTTCTCTAAACTGATTTTGCCAAAGTAACCTTCTTGAAGGTCTTTGAAGATCGAGGACGTCGCCTTGTCCGTATCTGGGGCGCCATTCTTCAAAAGATAGCCACGGTTTTTAGCGACGATCTCTAGCACTTCTTCGGCTTCGATTTTGCTAATATCTTCAATTCCGTAGCGGTTTTGCATGCAATTTTTGTAATTTTCGCGAAGGAAAACGAATAAGAAACGATATAACTCATCAAGAGGGAGGACATCTTCTTTGATGCTTCCAAGGATGGCTAAACGCTTCGCAGTTAGAGGTCCTTCGTAGTTCATTGGAAGGATGCCTGGGGTATCAAGCAAGACAAAGTCTCCGGAGAGTTTGATCCATTGCTCG
>CAMKAQ010000109.1 GCA_946410525.1 uncultured Caryophanales bacterium
AAACGACGCTCTCAATTTCGGCATGGGCGTTACCGCCACCGGCAAAGACAAAGCCGAACAGCTGGCCAAGAAGATCCAGGACAAATGCGGCGTCACCAAAGCCGAGAGCCAGAAGATGGTCAAGGAAATGATAGGAAGAGGCGAAAAGATCCGCCTCCAGTTCGAAAAGGAATTCCTCTCCACCCAGGAAGAACTCTTCGAAAAACTGGAAAAATTCGCCAAAGCCAACAAGGAGAGCATCCAGAAGAAGACCTCTCCCCAAAAGCCCGCCCCCAAGAAACCCGCTCCCAAAAAAGCCAAACCCAAAGCCAAAGCGAAACCCAAAACCGAAAGCAAATAAACTATGCCTGAACGTTCCCGCAGCATACTAGAGACCTACAACTGTCTCGTCCGCTACAAAGAGATCCTTGCCATACTCGTAAAGTACGGCTACAAGGATCTCCTTATGAAGATCAATCCCTCCGAGAACAAGGATATCAACGAGGTTTTGAAAGACGGGAACACCGTTCCGCCGGAGAGCGTAACTGCGCTCTCCGGCGCCGAACGCTTCCGTCTTCTTCTGGAATCCCTCGGCACGACCTTCATCAAGTTCGGCCAGATCCTTAGCACCAGGAACGACATTCTTCCCGAAGACTACTGCGCGGAACTAAAAAAGCTCCAGGACAAAGTCCCGCCTTTCCCGGACGAACAAGCCAAGGCTATAATAAAAGAGGAGCTCGGTAAAACAACGGACGAGCTTTTCCAGTCTTTCTCCGAAAAGCCCGTCGCCTGCGCTTCCATAGCCCAGGTCTACAAAGCGACGCTTCCAAGTGGGGAAATAGTCGCCATCAAGATCAGGCGTCCCAACATCGAGAAACGGATCCAAGCCGACCTTGCCATCATGGAGGATCTCTCCCGCCTTCTCGAAAAGTACGTCCAGGAAGCCAGAGCAATCAGACCTACCACCCTTGTCAGGGAATTCGGCCGCCAGCTCCAGCAGGAGATGAACCTGCTAGTGGAAGCCAACAACCTTGAGCGCTTCAACATTCTGAACCAGAACGAATCGAGGCTCAAGCTCGTCAAGCTCTACCGCGACCTAAGTACTTCGCACATCCTTACGATGGAGTTCGTCACCGGCACCAAGATCTCCAACACCGAAAAATTAAGAAGCCTCAACCTCGACCTTAAGACCATCGCCAAGAACGGCGCCTCGGTGATCATCTCCCAGATCTTCGACCAGGGCTTCTACCACGGAGACCCGCACCCCGGCAACATCCTTGTCCAGGACGACGGCAGGATCTGCTTTCTGGACTTCGGCGCGATGGGCAAGCTCACAAAAGAGCAGCGCATGCTTTTAGCCGAAGGCTTGGTCGCGGTAGTCCGCCGCAGGGACGACGAGCTCTTAAGAGTCGTCCTTAAGCTCTCCTCCAACGGCGACGACATCAAAGACACCAAGGAACTTGGCCGCGACATTTCCGACTTCGTCGACACCTACGCTTACCTTCCCCTAAACCGCATCAAGGTCGACGAGATCCTCAACGACCTTACGAAGCTCTTAACCAAGCACGGCATCATTCTTCCCCCGGAGATCAGCACATTGGTAAAAGTCCTCGCCATGCTTGACGGCACCTACCTCGCTATAGACCCCGATTTCCAGGTCATGGAAGTGATGAAACCCTATGCGCAAAAGCTCGTCCTCGAGAAGTTCGACCCCAAGCGCCTTGCTTCCGATATGACGCACACCTCTGCCGAACTCTACCGCCTCTTAAGGGACCTCCCCGACGAAGCCAGATCCATAATCAAGACCATCAAAAAAGCTGAACTAAAAGTCTCCGTAAGCTCCGGCAACCTCAAGCAAGTCCTCCGCACTTTCGACAAGGACGCCAACCGCCTTTCCTACGCCCTTATCGTCTCGGCATTACTCCTAGCTTCCGCTCTTCTTCTCCACACCCACACTCCGCCCGTCTGGCACGAAGTTTCCATCCTAGGCATCGTAGGCCTTATCGCCTCCGCCACCATGGGCCTCTGGCTCCTTATAGCCATAGCCCGCTCCGGCCACCTATAAAAAACCAAAGCCATGCTCTCCGTTGCGGTCATAATCGCGGCAACCATCCTGTTAACCCTATCGCTGTACCTCACAACGAAGGCAAAATGGTTTGCCGCGATACCGCTCGCCGTCCTTATCATATACGCTTTCCTAAAAAGAGTCCTCTACCTTGGCGACAAATGCTTCTGGTGGGATGAATTCCTAACCGAGCAGAGAGTCTGGTACACCGAACAAGAGATCTTTGAGTTTCCTATGACCGCGCGAGCGGTCATTTATTCTTTCATTCTTAAAATTTACGCCCAAGCGGTAAGCTTCTTCACTCACCACAACTACCTCACCGAATTCCAGCTTAGATTCCCGCACGCCGTAGCGGGAACCGCAGCCATCCTTATCATCTACAGAATAGGCAAGCAGCTAAAGGACCAAACTACCGGCCTTCTCTTAGCCTTCCTCGCCGCCTTTTCGCAGTTCCTTATCATCTACGCAAGAGAAGCCAGATACTACCCCTTCGTTCTGCTTTTCTCAGCCTGTCTCATCCACGCGGTCACTCTTATCATATACCACCCGGACAACAAAAAAGCCCTCCTATACTACGCCTATTACTCAACAGCCGCTATCTTCGGCATGCACACCCACCAGGGCTTCTGGCTGCTCTTTGCCGCTTCCAACATCTTCCTTGTCCTTTTCGAGCTTTTCCGCTCTAAAGACGACAAGCCTGGCGCGCTCTTCCTTATCCAGATCCTCTGGCTCATCACCTTGCCAATAATCACCGCTTACTTCTGCATAGACTCGCTTCTCGCCAAAGGCTCGAACTCCGCCATCATAAAAGCCGCAAAGCTCGTCCCCAGTCTCGACCTAACCTTTTTCAGAACTATCCATCAGGATCTCTGGCAGGGGACAAGGCTCAGCCAATACATCCACTTTCTCGCCCTCACATCAGCCATCTTCCTTCTTATTCCTAAGAAGACCCGAACCATCTCCATATACCTCCTCACAGTCACCGCCATAACCTTCCTAGCCCTTCGCAACATGGGCACCGTGAAAGAGCCTTTTAGGGTAAAGTACATCACCTTCATCTGGCTAACGGAGGCAATAGCCCTTACCCTCGCCCTGACCACCGCCTTAGATTTTCTCCTAGCCAAGCTGATAAACGAAAACCTAAAGACACCGGCTTACTGCCTTATCCTTTCCCTGATCGCGATCATATCCCAGCAAAACATAAAAAACGCCTTCAGTTTTCCCCAAAAGGAAAAAGACACCGACTCCTACCGCACGCTAACCAAAACGCTGAACGACCAAATCCAGCCCAACGATATCATCGTCTCCTACGAGGAGGGATTAGAGGCCCTCAACTACTACAACAGAGTTTACAATTCAAACTGGCATATAATCGGCGCCCATCAACTGGAAAGCCAATACTCCGGCAACTACGTCTACGACGGCTATGCCTTCGCGCTCTTCCATAAAAACACCGCCAAGACCGAAGACAACGAATATCTCACAAAAATAGCCGGCGCAGCCGGCTACTCCCTTTACAAGAGCAACGAAAAGCTGGACCCCACCCTCCAGAACAATCTCCTCCTAGCCCTCATAGAAGGCTTTCCCAATCCGAACTCCCTTCCCGTTAGAAAACAAGCGGACAAGCTCTACTTTACCAGCAATTACCTTAAGAACGGCGATTTTCAAAACGAGCTGACTGACTGGAAACCCAGCGAGATCAACAAAGACTACATGTCAATCTCCGTTCTTACCACCAACAACACGACCTACCTTAACGTCACGAACAATTACTCCTTAGCCCTCGTCTTATCCCAAACCATTAATATTCCAGACAAGGGCGTTTACGCCCTTGTCTTCAAAACTCACGGTTTCTACAACGGGGGACATTTCACCATCAAGTCCGAAGACGTTAACCAGGACATCTACCGGGCAGAGATAACCAATCCCATCTTCCCAAGATTCCACAACTTTACCTTCACCAAACCCCAGAAAGCGACCTTAAACATAACCATAAAACCCGAAGGCTGCGCCGCTCTTTACAACTTCGCTTTCTACAAGCTGGAAAACCGCTCAAAATAAGAATAAGTCCTTTTTTGCTATAATCATAAAGATATAAAAGAAAAATTAATAAAAAACCATGCAAGAAGCAATTAAGAAAACCGAAGTCCTCATCGAG
>CAMKAQ010000110.1 GCA_946410525.1 uncultured Caryophanales bacterium
CGCGAGCTGGGTTCAAAACGTCGTGAGACAGTTTGGTCCCTATCTGTCGTGGGCGTAGGAAGTTTGAAGGGTCTAGTCCCTAGTACGAGAGGACCGGGATTAACGAGGCACTGGTATATCGGTTGTCGCGCCAGCGGCATGGCCGGGTAGCTACCCTCGGAAGAGATAAACGCTGAAAGCATCTAAGCGTGAAGCTCGCCCTAAGATGAGACTTCCCATTCGCAAGAAGTAAGTGCCCTCCTAAGCGAGGAGGTTGATAGGTTAGATCTGTAAGCGCTGCGAGGCGTTCAGGAGACTAATACTAATAGCACGAGGACTTAATTTCACTAATCTATATAACCTATAGAGAGTAAGCTAAGTCGCTTGATTACATAAACTAGATAGAAGAACTTGTTTAACAGTAGTATCCAGTATTCAAAGAACATTGAGTCACATAGAAAAAGTCTGGCGGCATTGGCACAGTGGTCACACCTGTTCCCATCCCGAACACAGAAGTTAAGCACTGTAGTGGCGACAATACTATGGCCGAGAGGTCAGGGAAGATAGCGCGCTGCTGGGCTTTTTCTTTTATAGGCCTGTTTTAGAAGGGTTTTGCAGGGGATTTTTGGATTTCTGAGAGATCTAGATTCCCACAAAACCCTTTTTCTTTTTATTTACAAAAGCGGCTAAATTGAAAGAAAAATAATTTGTTTGAATTTTCTTGAATTAATGTGAAAAGCGGTGTACATTATGGTCAAGGAGGACATCTATGATTAGTTGGTGGACCGCAAAAGAGAAGAATGGCACAGCCACTCTCTACAATTCCAACATCACTCTCAACAAGGTCGCCAGCGTACCATTCGAATTCGCCAATCGGGTTCAAGTGGGGCTGGATGAGAATAACAACATCGTTATCGAGCCCTTGTCAAAAGAGAGAGTCGAAAGAGGGGACTTTGACGAATACAATCTCCTTGAGATCAAAATCAAACCCTCATACTCGCGCATCTGCTCGACCGAGCTCATGAATTTCCTTGGTGAAAAGCTTAAGCTTGCGCTCAGCACTGAACCACTTAGGTTCGAAACAATTTGGGAAGAAGAGAATAACCATCTCGTCATCCAAATCAAGAAATAGGAGGAACGTATGGAAGAATTCATGTGGATTGTCTGGTTAGTCGTGTTTGTGCTAGCCTTATTAATCGAAGCGTTGGGACCTGAAATCGTCTCCGTTTGGTTTGCCGGAGGTGCCTTAGTAAGTTTGATCATCTCCTTCATCCCAGGCGTTGAATGGTGGATCCAGCTCATCGTCTTCGCGGTCGTCTCCGCAGCCCTCTTGGTCTTCATCAGACCATTCCTAGCGAAGGCTCTAAAGAGAGAGACCGTCAATTCCAACGTCGACACTATGGTCGGCAAAAAAGGCGTCATCGTTGCCGAGGTCAAAGCGACCGAAAGCGGTGAAGTCAATATCGATGGCATCCTCTGGACCGCCATTGCGACAAAAGACGGTATGGTTATCAAAAACGATAGCCTCGTCAAAGTTATGGCCGTGAGCGGCAACAAGCTCATTGTCACGCCAATCACTTCCAAGGAGGAAAAATAACAATGGAACCATGGCAAGTCTTACTACTCGTACTCGGAATCGTTCTCTTCATTCTCTTGATCGTTGTCGTCAGCAACATCAAAATCGTCAAACAGACCGATAAGTACATCATCGAGAGAATGGGCGCCTACTATACCACTTGGGGAGTTGGCATCCATATGCTCATCCCATTCTTCGACAAAGTCGCCTACACCATCAACATGAAGGAACAGGTCAGAGACTTCGACCCACAAAGCGTCATCACCAAAGATAACGTCACCATGAAGATCGACACCGTCACCTTCTACCAAGTCACCGATCCAAAGCTCTACGCTTACGGCGTCGATGATCCAATCACCGCTATCGAATACCTCGCCGCGACCACCCTTCGTAACATCATCGGTGACCTCGACCTCGACCAGACCCTCACTTCCAGAGACATCATCAATGAGAAGATGAGAAAGATCCTCGATGCCGCTACCGATCCATGGGGCATTAAAGTCAACCGCGTCGAAGTTAAGAACATTCTCCCACCTCAGGACATCAGAGACGCCATGGAACGTCAGATGAGAGCTGAACGTGAGAAACGTGAGAAGATCCTTCTTGCCGAAGGTGAGAAGCAGTCTGCCGTTCTCATCGCCGAAGGTAAGAAACAATCCCTCATCCTCAACGCTGAATCTGAGAAGCAAGCCAAGATCCTTGCTGCTGAAGGTGAAGCCGAGAGCATCCTCAAGACCAAGACCGCCGAAGCTGAGTCCATCAAGAGACTTCGTGAGGCTGAAGCCGAAGGTCTTGAAGCCATCAAGAGAGCCGGAGCTGATGAGGCCACATTAAGACTTCGCTACTACGAAGCCCTTGCCAAATGCGCCGATGGCAAAGCCACCAAGATTCTCCTTCCATACGGATTCGAGAAACAAGGTGCCTTCGCTGCTGCCCTTGCGGAATCCATCAAAGAGCCAAAAGAGCCAGCCAAGAAGTAACGCCAAAAGCATTACGGCCCGCAGAAATGCGGGCTTTTTTCTTTAGAAAAAAGGGATGGCATCTTAAGAAAAGAGTGGGGATTTGTATTTATTCATCTTTAATGAGATAATATCGTGTCCTTCTATTGAAGGTTTGCTAACTATGGCTATCGATCAGAAAACACCATTTGGAAAAATTAACATCTCCACTGAACTCGTTGCAGACGTGGCAGGTGAAGCCGCGACGACTTGCTATGGCGTCGTTGGTCTTGCCGACCGTTCTGCGATTTGGGAGAACATCGCTGAGCTTCTCCAGAGAAGCGACTACGATAAAGGCGTCTATTGCCGTAAGAAGAAAGATGGATATTCTGTCGATGTCTATATCGTTGTGGCTTATGGTGTCAAGATCACCGAAGTCCTTAGAGAAGTTCAAAAGAAAGTCGCCTATGACCTTAACAAATCCTTCGGAAAATGCTTCCTTGAAGTCAACGTTTTCGTCCAAGGCGTCCGTGAGATCAAGTAAGAATGAAATCTATTAACGGCCAGGAGCTCAAGCAGCTCTTCTTATCTGGCGCTAACAACCTTTACAACCACTATCCAGAAGTCGACAAACTTAATGTTTTCCCTGTCCCAGATGGCGACACCGGCATGAACATGAACCTCACCCTCACTTCGGGTGCGAAAGAAATCGAAAACAAAAACGACGGCGATATCTCCGTCATCGCCCAGGCTTTCAGCCGTGGCCTCCTCATGGGTGCCCGTGGAAACTCTGGTGTCATCACCTCCCAGATCTTCAAAGGATTCTCCAATGCCTGTGCGGGAAAGAAGTCCTTAAACGTCAAAGAGTTCGCAAACGCCTTCGGTTCTGCCAAAGAGACTGCCTATAAAGCGGTCATGCGTCCAGTCGAAGGTACCATTCTCACCGTTATCAGAGAAGCTAGCGCAGCTCTTATCGATCAAGTCAAAGATAGCTTCACTATCGAGCAGGTCCTTGATGTCCTTCTTGAAGAAGCCAAAAAATCCCTTGCCCATACCCCAGACCTTCTCCCTGTCTTAAAACAGGTTGGAGTCGTCGACTCTGGCGGTGCTGGCCTTACCATCGTCTTCGAAGGTATGGCGAAAGCCGCTCATGGCAAGTTCGTCGAAAGAAACACCAATCCTGCCAAGGATGAGATGTCTTCCCCGATCATCGCTCCAGAAAAATACGCTGGTGCGCAGCTTTCCGAAGATGAAGAAGGATATGGATATTGCACCCAATTCATTCTCCGTTTAGGAAAACCAGAGGAAGGAAAGAAATCCTTCGTTGAGAAGACTTTCAAGAAATTCCTCACGAGCAACGGCAACTCCGTGGTTATCGTCCGCGATGATGACATCGTCAAAGTCCACGTTCATACCCTTACCCCAGGAACCATGCTCAACTACGCTCAGAACTATGGTGAATTCCTTACCATCACCATCGAGAACATGAGCGAAGAGCATCACAACATCGAGCATGGCAACGTTGCCACCGATATGGCGAGCAACATCGAGCGTGGCAAAGCCGCGAAGAAAGAAGAACGTCCTTGGACCGACTTCGGAGTCATCGCTGTCAGCTCTGGCGAAGGCTTGGATGAGATGTTCAAAGAACTTGGCGTCGATATCATCGTTAG
>CAMKAQ010000111.1 GCA_946410525.1 uncultured Caryophanales bacterium
GCTTTCTTCTTATCGATGATCATCTTCTCAATCTGCTATGGCAACAAAGAATACATGAGCGAGGTCATGGGAAGAGAGTTTGAGAAGAACATCATCGGTCAGACTTCCTTCATGGCTGCCGGATTTGGCCTTCTTCTTACGTTAGATTATGGTCTTACCTTCTCAATCGACAGGAAAGAGAAGGAGCGCCTTGTCGATATCATAAGTATCACTATGGCGAGCCTAGAGCTCATCTTCGTTGTCGTTTGCTCGATCATTTATATCGCCAATTGGCAGGGATACTTCGTAGACGGCAACGATGGCAATCCCGTTCTCGCCAAAGAAGGCTTCGAATTCATCTTAAGAATCATCACCATGATCGTCATCTACCTCATCATGGGTGTGAATATCCTCTCAAGAGTCCCTAAGTTCAGAAACTTCGAGAACCTCATCGAAGGACATGGCAGCATTCTTATCTATCTCTCAATCATCGGCCTTATTGGTCTAGTCGATCATTTCATGATGTGGACCGTTCTTGCTAGGGAATCCAACAAATACGGCCTTGTGGTCAACTTCGTTATGATGGGGATTGACGCTTTAATGATCGCCGCTCCATTCATCCTCAAGAGATTCGTCGACGAGAAAACCAAAGGCGCGTCTTATGGCCTTATCGCTTGCATCGTCACAGGTATCTTGGTTCTCATCTTCACCCTCCTCATGGTTTATTTCTACAAGCAGGAGAAAGAGCATCTTGTCTATCGTGAGTTCTACTGGGCCTTATTTATCTTCACCTTCGATAACATTCTTAGGATTGCTGCGATTACCTATTACGGCATCGTTTACAAGAAACTGAAACAATAAAAAACCAGCAAATTCCGCCTATTGCAACCTGAGGTTGTCAAATTGTAACCCATAGGTTGGTTGTAACAAGCTGCCCGGTCATTGAGAATGAGTAACATGGAATTAGGCGAAAAGATACAAATCTCAAGAAAGAAAAAAGGCATGTCCCAAGAGGATCTTGCCAATGTTTTGAATGTTTCTAGACAGGCTGTTCAGAAATGGGAGAGCGGCGTTTCAAATCCTGAACTCAATAAAGTAATCGAATTAGGAAGGGTCCTTGATGTCTCTTTAGATTGGTTATTAGGGGAGAAGGCTGAATCTCAGAAAGATTTAGTGGCAGAAGAAGAACCAATCGAAGAAGAACCTCTCTTTGTTGAGGAAGAGATTAAAGCCGCTCAAGAAGATAACAAAGAAGAGGTACGCAGAGAAAGACCCACACTCGACAAACCAAAGAATTCATTCAAGAAGATTCTCCTAATCGGGTCCGTTGCCTTGCTTCTTATCGGTGGTGGTGTTGCGACTGCAGTTATCGTGGGAATAAACGCGAACAAAGGTCCGCTCGATCCAGGCAGTAAGCTTTTTGAGAAGGGAGGGCAAAGTATTGTTGTTGAGGGGTATGAGAAAACCGAAGTAATCGACGGTGTTTCTTATGCCTTTGGCAATATAGATGGTCTTAAATCAATGTATATTGTCGACATTGCTACTGATATGCCTTCTTTCTTAAGCAAATATGAAGATTATGATTTGGAAGGCATGCTATATGGAGCGTTTAACTCACGAAGAGATTACGTCTTTGTATCCTTACCTGATTGGAGTGTGTTCGAAAGAATAAACAGCAGCACGCTCTCATTCAAAGGATGCACAAAGCTTGAGAATGTCCAGTTGCCTGAAGGCCTAATATCAATAGGCGATTTTAGAGACTGCACGAGCCTTAATGATGTCGTGTTTCCGGATACCATAGAAGATATTGATGAGGAAGCGTTCAGGGGATGCAGTTCACTTAAGAGTATAACTCTGCCTGACTCGCTTAAATCTTTAGGCAAATACGCTTTTATGAGCTGCTCTTCTCTAGAAAGTATTTCTTTTACCGGCACAACCAAAAAATGGGCATCGGTTACCAAAGGTTCATTGATTTGGGACCATGTGCCAGCAAGCGTCGTACATTGTTCCAATGGCGATGTTCCGCTTCACGAATAAGGCTTATTGAAATAAATCCACCGCGGATTTGCGGTGGATTTTTTATTTTTGGTTGCGTTTTGTAGAGCTTTTTGTCCCTCAAAGAGGGAAGAATCATTATCTCCTTAGTGGCTTACTCTCTTAACTGAGAGTAAACTATACCTGTTATGAGAGAACTTAAGATTTTCAATTCCTTAGGCATGAAGAAAGAGACCTTCACGCCAATAGTACCAGGTAAAGTCTCTATCTATTGCTGTGGCCCAACTGTTTATAACGATCCTCACGTTGGTAACTTTAGACCAGTCGTTACTTTTGATGTTCTTCGTCGTCTTCTCATCCATCTTGGATATGAAGTCAAATTCGTCAGCAACTACACTGACGTCGATGACAAGATCATCAACCGCGCCAAAGAACTTGGCATCACCGAGAAAGAACTCACCGAAAGCGTCATCGCCGAATACCGTAGACTCGTTGACGAAGTAGGCGCTCTCCAACCAGACGAGACCCCAAAACCAACCGTCTACATGCCAGAGATCATCAAGTACATCGAAGAGCTTGAAGAAAAAGGTGAAGCATACGCTGTCGATGGAGATGTCTATCTCCGCGTTAAGAACATCCCTGAATACGGTGAGTTAAGCGGCAACGCTGTCGAAGACCTTGAATCAGGCGCGAGAATCGCTGTCGAATCAAAGAAAGAAGATCCTCTTGATTTCGCTCTTTGGAAAAAGACCGAAGAAGGAATCAAATGGAAAACCAAATGGGGAGAAGGAAGACCTGGCTGGCATAGTGAATGCTGCGTCATGATTGATTCCATCTTCAGAAACCAAAATGGTTATATCGATATCCATGGCGGTGGATTCGACCTCAAGTTCCCTCACCACGAGAATGAGATGGCCCAGTCCAAAGCCCATAACCATAACAAGCTTGCCCGTTACTGGATGCATAACGGCTTCATCAATATCGACAACGAGAAGATGTCCAAATCCCTTGGTAACGTCATCCTTATGAAGGATGTCGTCAAAGAGTATGGTGGCGCTGCCTTCAGACTCATGCTTCTTGCTTGCCATTACCGTGCCCCAGCTTCTTTCAGCGTCGACACCATCAAAGAAGCCCAGACCAAGATCAACCAGTTAACCATGTCTCTCCGTAAGAGCGCGGTCACCCTTCAGCTTAACGGAATTGATATCGATACTCTCAAGCCATCAAGCGAGGATGCCTTCCTCGATGCGATGTGCGATGACCTCAACACACCAAACGCTTTAGCGGTCCTCTACGAAGAGAACAAGACCCTCAACCAGTGCCTTAGAACAAGACCTCTTGATATGAACGCTCTTGGCGATAGCTTTGCCAAAGTCCGTTCATACTGCGAAGTCCTTGGCATTGTTATTGCCATTCCTCACCTCACTGAGGAAGACAAGAAACTCTATGCGGAGTATGATGAGGCAAAAGCCAACAAAGACTTCGCTAAGAGCGACGCCCTTAGAGCGAAAATGATCGAAAAAGGTATTTTCTAGTGCCTAGCATAGGAGGAAAGAAGCATGACGACGATTGACCAAATCATCAGCAGCTGGTTCAACAGCGGCTTTGGTGGTGCCGCCCCATTATGGGTTGGCAACCTTTGCCTTATCCTTCTTTCCATCGTTCTTGCGATCGCCTTCAGCGGCGTCATCGGCTTTGAGCGTGAATACAATGGCCACGCGGCCGGATTAAGGACCCACATCCTTGTCGCTACTGGCTCAGCCATCGTCATGATGATTTCCATCTATGGCTTTGCCGCTTGGGATGCCGCCCATCCTGACGCTGTCCGTGACCCTGCCCGTTTAGCGGCCCAGATCGTCACCGGTATCGGCTTCCTTGGCGCTGGCACAATCCTTCAGACCGGAACCGGCATCAAAGGCCTTACCACTGCGACCACCATCTGGATCGTCATGGCCATCGGCATTGCCTGTGGCAGTGGCAACTTCGTCATCGCCGCCCTTGGCACAATCCTTGCCTTTGTCGCCCTCGTCATGATGAGAAAAATCGAAGAAACCATTGCAAAACGCAATCCAATTCTCGTTTTGCTCTTCCCTTCTGATAAAGCCGTCCTTGCCGATTTGCTCTCAATCGCTGCCAATCACAACATTAAAATCATGGCCACGGAA
>CAMKAQ010000112.1 GCA_946410525.1 uncultured Caryophanales bacterium
AGATAGCCAAGGTGAACTTCGTTGTATTTCTTTCTCTCTGGTTCTTTGATGATCTTCGCTTTGACATAGTTGTTGACCATGTAGGAAGTGAGAATCTCAGAATCGTGTGGGGAAAGAGGGGCTAAGGTCTTATTGATATAGCCGACGACTTGTTCCATATAAAGCGGAACGGTTGGGAGCTCCTTATATGATGGAAGCTCATATAGAGCGGCGTTCTCAAGCCACTCCTGCAATTTCTTAAGTTCTTCGTCCATTGTCATCTTTTGTCTAGCTCCTCCTTCAGGCATCTAGAGACTTCAGCGGCATTGACCTTGCCGTGAGATGCTTTCATGACCTGGCCGACGAGGAAGCCTAAGGCTCTGTCTTTGCCAGCTTTGTAATCGGCAATCGACTGTGGGTTGGCATTAAGGACATCGGTGACGAAGGCCATGATGGTCGAGGTGTCACTCACCTGGGCTTCGATATGAAGTTCCTCTTTGGCCTCTTTTGGGGAGATGCCATCCGAAATGACTTTATCAAGAATGCTGACGCACTGCTTATGGGAGAGCCCGCCAGTCTCTTGCATGAGGACGATTTCAGATAAATATGCCGGTTTTAGCGGTAATTCTTTGATTTTCATGGCGTGCTTGTTGAGGTAAGCGTTGATTTCGACGATGAGGAAGTTGGCCAAATCTTTGGCGTTCTTGACGTCGCCCATACCTGCCTCGAAGAAGGCGGCCATATCTGGATCGGTGAGGATGATTTCCGCATCGACTGGAAGGAGTCCGGCGGCTAAATATCTCTCAAGTTTGGAATCATAAAGCTCTGGGCAAGTCGCGATAGCGTCTTCGACGAATTTGTCGCTGAGCTTGATTGGGGTGATGTTTGGTTCGCAGAAGTATTTGTAGTCGACGGCGTCGGTCTTAACACGCATGAGAACGGTCTTGCCACTGCCCTCATCAAATCTTCTGGTCTCTTGTCTTACGGATTGTCCGGAAAGAAGGAGTTCAGCCTGACGTTTGATTTCGTAATCGATCGCAAGCTCAACGTTCTTGAAGGAGTTGATGTTCTTGATCTCGACCTTGGTGCCGAATTCTTTCTGACCGATTGGGCGGATGGAGATGTTGGTGTCACAACGAAGCGAGCCTTCTTCCATCTTGCCGTCGGAGGTTCCGCTGTAAAGGACGATGTTACGGATGGCTTCGGCGTATTGTCTGGCCTCGGAGCCATTGGACATATCTGGCATGGAGACGATTTCGACAAGAGGGGTTCCCGCACGGTTATAGTCCATGAGGGTGTAATCCATGTAGTGCTCTTGCTTGCAGGTATCCTCTTCCATATGGATGCGTTCGATGCCGATCTTCTTTTTGCCAGCTGGGGTATCGACTAAAACGTAGCCGTTTTTGCCAATTGGCCTGGCTTGTTGGGTGATTTGGAATCCCTTTGGAAGGTCGCTATAGAAATAGTTCTTTCTATCGAAATAGAGAGTGTGGTCAATCGTCATGTGGAGCGCATTGGCGACACGGATGGCGTTGATGACCGCTTGTTTGTTGACCACTGGCATGGTTCCTGGGAAGGCCATATCAAGTGGGGCGATGTTGGTGTTTGGATCACGAGAGAAGGCGACTGGAGCAGATGAGAACATCTTGGACTTGGTCTTCATCTGAACGTGGATCTCTAAGCCAATGACTGCTTCGAAGTTCATAAGTTGCCCTCCTTTTTGTTAAGGATGCTGACGTTAGCAAGGCCAGAGGCTCTTTCGAAAGCGGCAGCGATCTGGAATAGCTTCTTCTCCTCAAAGGCGCGGCCCATGATGTTGATGCCAACAGGGAGGCCTTCTTTGAAGAAGAGAGGTAAGGTGATGGACGGAAGTCCGGCGAAGTTGCCTAAGGCAAGATGGTTATCCGCCATAAGGTATTCGTCAGAGAGTTTGTCGGACACGCTCTCAAAGAGAGGAGCGACGGTTGGAGCGGCTGGGAGATAGATGAAGTCGTAATCCCTAAGGATTTCGTTCACCTTCGCAACGATCTTGGCGCGGTTACGCTGAGCTCTGAGGAAGAGTTCCTCTTGGTTCTCTCTCATAAGGCAGTAGGAACCGATGACGAAACGTCTCTTGATGAGTTCGCTGAATCCTTTGTCGCGAGCGTTGAACATGACTTCCTGATAGGACTTGCCGCCGTGATATGGACCGAACTTGATGCCGTCGAGGTTGGCGTCGTTCGAAGTGGCCTCCGCACAGGAGATGACCATGTAGGTCGCGTAGATGGATTCGAGAAGCTTCTTATCAAAACTCACAAAATCAACAGCAATTCCTTGCTCTTTTGCGGCTTCAATGGATTTTTCGAAGTGCTTTTTGATTTCTTCGTCGGAAATGGAATCGATGATCTCTTTGATGATGGCGATCTTCATTCCAGCGACTGGTTTGTCGAGGTCTTCTTCATAACGATCGACAGGCTTGGTGGAACTTGTTGAGTCGTTAAGGTCGCGACCGGACAAGACGTCGAGAAGGACAGCGGACGAATAGACGTCGCGGCTGAAATAGGCAACGTGGTCAAGGGATGGGGCGAATGGGAATAAGCCGTAGCGGCTGATTCTTCCCCAGGTTGGTTTCATACCGACAAGGCCAGCGAGCGAGGCTGGTTTTCTGACAGAGTCGCCGGTGTCACTTCCAAGGGAGAAAGGAACGATTGAGGCGGCAACCGCGGCAGCACTGCCACAGCTAGAACCTCCAATGCCTCTCTTGTGGCTTGGATCCCATGGGTTATAGGTCGTGCCAAGGTGGCCGGTGGTTCCGGTTCCGCCCATGGCGAGTTCATCAAGGGTGGTCTTGCCAAGAAGAACGGCTTTGGCTTCCCTGAGTTTGGTGATGACGGTCGCATCATAAACTGGGATGTATCCGTTAAGGATGTTGCTCGAAGCGGTTGATGGAATTCCTTTGGTGGAATAGTTGTCTTTGGAGAAATATGGGATACCCCAAAGTGGGTTATCCTTCTCTGGTTCGGTTAAAGAGGCGGCAAACGCTTTGGCACCTTCATCGTCGATGTACTCGAAAGCGTTGTCCTTGTTCTCATGAGCTCTCTTGAGAGCTTCTTCGGTGAGTTCAAGTGGGGTGACTTTCTTTTCGACAAGAGCCTCATGGAGCTCTTTGAGTGATGAATCTAAGTAACTCATAGAACCACCTTCGGCAACTTAACTTGGTTGTCCTGGACATTGCCAGCATTCTCTAAAGCGACCTCACGTGGAAGAGGCTCAAGGGCTTCGTCTTCGCGGAGGAAATCGGTTGTGCATTCAAATGGGAAAGTCATTGGCTCATAGTTCTCTAAGCCTTCGATCTCTCCAATCGCACCCATAAGTTTTGTGAGCACTCCGAACTCTTTCTCGAGGGTATCGTATTGCTCATCTGACATTGAGAAGAGCAGCCTGTTGGCTGCATCGACCAATACTTCTTTGTTGATTGTTTTCATAGTTTTTACCCGAACATAAGGTTACCACTTGGGAGTGGTAAACAAAAGAGAAGCCACAAAATCTTTGTGACTCCTCTGTTTTTTGTTACTAGTTATCGCGTTTTTCGATATCGGAAATCTCGTTCACCCTTCTGAGATGTTTGTCTCCCATGAAGTCGGTCGAGAGGAAGATGTCCACTCTCTTGAGGACGTCCTCGGTTTCCATGAAGCGGCCAGCGAAGGCGACCATGTTTGCGTTGTTGTGCATTCTAAGGAGGCCGGTGACTTCGTCGTTATAGCCGATGCCGCAGCGGATGCCTTTGACTTTGTTCGCGGCGATGCAGATGCCTTCGGCACTGCCACAGCAGAGGATGCCGTATTCCGCTTTTCCGGAGATAACGTCTTTTGCAGCTTTCTCAGCGAAGATTGGGTAATCAACCGAGTCTGCTGAATAGGTTCCTTCGTCTAAGACCTCGTGACCTTTTTCGGCGAGGTGCTTTTTGATGGCTTCCTTAAGTTCGAAGCCGGCGTGATCGCTTCCGAGTGAGATTTTCATTATTGTTCCTCCCAATACGCCAATATCTTTTCGAAAGGTATTGGACCTTCTCTGACCAAGGTTATTTTATCATCTGCAGTTAGGTTGATGATGGTCGTTGGAGTCAAAGACTCACATTCGCCTTTGACGACAGCGGGAAGCTCATCGCCAA
>CAMKAQ010000113.1 GCA_946410525.1 uncultured Caryophanales bacterium
TCTCAACTTTGCGGAGACCAGCTGGGCCAGCGTCGATGGCATCGTAGTTGTTCTTGACGATGTCCATACCCTTCTTGGCGTAGGTCTTCTCGACGAACTTCTTCATCCACTTCTCAGCCTCTTCGTAAGGCATGATTTTTGGTGAGAGTTTGAAGAAGGCAGCCTGGAGGGTGGTGTTGGTGTGACGGCCCATGTGGCATTCGGCGGCAAGCTTGTTGGCGTCGATGACGTAGAAGTTGGCTTTCTTCTCGGCAAGGAGATGCTTCATGCGGTTTGGCATGGCTCTCTCGAGAGCGGCATCATCCATGTCGGTGTTAAGAAGGAAAGTACCTCCAACCTTAAGGTTGTTGATGATGTCGAACTTGAAGATATAGGTATCAAGGGAGCAGGAGATGAAGTCCGCGTTCTTGACGTAGTATTCGCTGTGGATTGGGTTCTTTCCGAAACGGAGGTGGGAACGGGTGGTTCCGCCAGCCTTACGGGAGTCATACTGGAAGTAAGCCTGAGCATACTGGCCAGTGGCGTCGCCGATGATCTTGATGGAGCTCTTGTTGGCGGAGACGGTACCATCGGAACCTAAACCATAGAATAAGCACTCGGTGCAGTCGTGTTCGATCTTGAAGGACTCATCGACTGGGATGGAAAGGTTGGTGACGTCATCTTTGATACCAACGGTGAAGCTGGTCCAGTTCTTTTCGGCGTTAAGGAAGTCATAGATGGATTTGACATCTTTTGGCTGGGTGTCTTTGGAAGAAAGACCATAACGTCCGCCGATGACTCTGTCGATGTGGCGGCCTTCTTGGGCAAGAGCGGCAAGGACATCGAGGTAGAGAGGCTCACCTTCGGCGCCGTTTTCCTTGGTTCTATCAAGGACGGCGATCTTCTTGACGGAAGCTGGGATGGCTTCAACAAGAAGCTTGGTGTTGAATGGGCGGTAGAGATGGACTTTGACAAGACCGACTTTCTCGCCTTTGGCATTCAAAGCGTCGACGACTTCGCCAGCGGTTTCGGTAACGGAACCCATAGCGATGATGATGCGCTCGGCGTTTGGATCGCCATAGTAGCAGAATGGGTGATATTCACGGCCGGTGAGACGGCTGGCTTCGGCGAAGTATTTCTCGACGATTGGGGTGATCTCGTTGAAGTGCTGGTTCTGGGCTTCACGGGCCTGGAAGTAGATATCGTCGTTCTCAGCACCACCACGGGTGACTGGGTGGGTGTGTGGGTTAAGAGCGCGGGCTCTGAACTCTTCGACTTTGTCCATGCGGACAAGCTTCTTCCATTCCTCTTTGTCGACGAATTCGACGTTCTGGACTTCGTGGGAAGTACGGAAACCATCGAAGAAGTGCATGACTGGGGTCTGGGCCTCGATAGCGACGAGGTGGGCGACTGGGGCAAGATCGGCGATCTCCTGGACGGAACCAGAGCAGATCATGGTCATGCCAGTCTGACGGCAGGCATAGATGTCAGCGTGGTCACCGAAGATGGAAAGGGCACGGGTGGCTAAGCTTCTGGCTGAGACGTGGAGGACAGCTGAAAGGAGCTCACCGACCCACTTGTAGAGGTTCGGGATCATGAGAAGCAAACCTTGGGAAGCGGTGAAGGTGGTCGCTAAGGCACCAGCCTGAAGGGCACCGTGGACGGCACCGGAAGCACCGGCTTCACTTTGCATCTCAACGACTTTGACTGGGGAGCCAAAGAAGTTCTTCTCTCCTTTGGAAGAGATGGCGTCAACATTTTCGGCCATTGGAGAAGAAGGGGTAATTGGATAGATAGCTGCGACTTCGGTGAAGTAGTAGCTTTCCATAGAGGCAGCAGTGTTGCCATCTACGGATTTGAAGGTCTTTTTGATTTCAGACATTAAAAGATACTCTCCTTTGTTCTCAATAAGTATATTACTTATTACTTTCTTTCCAAAGACAATTTGAGGAACGCTTAACAATTGTCTTGTGGCCACCAAATAAAAAACCGCACGGGGCGGTTTCTTATTTCTTGGTTTTCTTCTTCGCTGCCTTCTTTGGCTTCCTTTTTGGCTTGCGTCTTGCTTGCTCTTCTTTGACGAGCTTGGAAAGGACGTATAAGTCGTGGTCGCTTAGAGAGGCGCTTGGGGAGATGAGTCCTCCAGGGCCCGCCATCCTCTTATATACGAAGTCGCCGATCGAGGAGAACTCAGCGAGCTCTTCTTTCTTGGCCACTTCCCTCTTTGGTTTTGGTTCAGCTGGTTTCTTCTTTTCCTTAATTGTCTCTTCTTTGGCAAAGTACTCTTTGATGGCAGGGACGAGGTCATTCATGTTGAGGGTCGAATCCATAAGGATGAAAGGCTCGAACATGATGAGGTCATCGGCTAAAACATCCGGGTACACCCCTACCCATTTCGAAAGCATGTCCAAAGTGACGTACTTCTTGTTCTTCTTCTCAAGAACGGAAAGAGTTCGCTTGAGGCGATAAAGGTCTGGTTTCTTTTCCATATAAATTATTTTAGCGGTGAAGATTGTAAAAAGGAAAGGCTGATTGAAAAACGGGGATGCAATTCACGAGACGCATCCGATTAAAAACCATAATTTATCGGCCATTCACCAAAAAAGAACAAGGATTTGCCGATGATTTTTCGTTATTTGTCGTCAATAACATTGACTGGCCTTTGTTTGATGGCTCTTATAGAGGCGAGCCAAGAAACGAGGGCGGCGCTAGCAAAAATTGTTAAAAATACGCTCAAGAACACCGGCCAGTTAATTGTCAAAAGGGAAAGATGTATTCTTGCGTTTGCAAGAGAATTTCCTAGAAGGATCATTGCAATCGATAAAACGAGTTCGACGAGCCCTAAAAATAAGCCTTGAGCAAATACGATTCCTCTAACGTCTCCTTTTGTGGCGCCCATCGCTCTAATAATACCCAGTTCCCTTTCCATTCCTTTCACATTCGTGTAAAAGAAATTCAGCGAAAGAAGGAAACTAAGGAGTATTGATATTGCTAGCAAGCCATAAATAAAGATTCCCATGTTTCCTTTGAGATTGATCACGTCGTTAGCTAGATAGGCATAAGAGTTTAAAGCCTCAACATAACAGTGGTCTCCTTCTTCGTTCACGTATGAGAGACTGTTGATAAAATTCAAGTCTTTTTGGAGAGAACCCGAAAGAGGGACAATCATTCTATAAGGGTCGTTTTCTTCGGCGTGCACCAAAGGGACAATGGAGAGTTGCGCCACAGAAAAACCAAAAGCCATCTTTATCCCTTCGGAAAAATCTCCGGCATCAAAGCCATCATCCTCACCATGGTCGCACCACCACTCCAAAGATTCTGTTGTTTTGAAGATGCCAGTGATTTTGTATTGTGGCGGTTCTTCCGTTTCAGAGGGTCGTAGCCCGTCAGTTACAGTTTTACCTATGAGGTCATCCAAGCTATTTAAAGATTCGCCAACCAAACCTCTTCTAAATATGTATTCTGCTTGATAATCAGTTATGGCTATCTCGCCTTCTTTTCTCGGCAATTCACAGCTAGTAGAGTTTTTTAGACGTGGGTCCCTTTGGAGACCTGCATCTTCAAGTCCTGTTTCCGGGTCAAGCACCATGGCATAATCTTTCCCTATGCCACATTCAATAGAGGTATAAAAAACGTTGGAAGGACTGGAATAACCCTCAGGCGTTTCTACCAAATGGTAAAAACTGAGTGGGCTGTCACAAATGTTGATTGGCTTTTTATCCCCGCAAAAACTATTGATTTTGGAAAGTTGGCTATCGCTGAATTCAGAGTAGCCATCATAATCAAAAGCTCTTTTTGCTTTGGTTCTTCCGCCAATCATCATGTAACTTGCGCTATGTCCATCTTCGTATTGTGAGCGCAAAACGGCTTCGTTTTGATTAGAAGTCTCTACAGAAACAAGCAACCCTATCATCGTAGTAACGATTACAGATAAAGTTATCGATGTGATTAGCCTGACCTTCTTTCCAATTAACCCTCTCAAAGCGCCTCTCGCCAAAGAAGGAAAAGACAATGTCCCCCTCTTCTTATCCCCATCAAGACAACGCCCTTCTTTAGGGCAATCAAACGTTTCATCGCTAACAAGTTT
>CAMKAQ010000114.1 GCA_946410525.1 uncultured Caryophanales bacterium
CATGGCTCGAAGAGAGATGGCATGAGGAAGTAATCGCATCCCGCATAGATCTTATGGGCGATGGCGTCGTTATAGCCGATATAGATGCCACAGGTGTCTGGGTATTCGCGACGAAGCTGCTCGCACTTCTGCTCGAGCTCGTATTCGCCTGAGCCAAGGATGACAAGAGATGCACCCTTACACAGAGCGTCCCTCATGTTGTTGATCATGATGTCGATTCCTTTTTGCCAGGAGAGACGGGAAACGATGCCATAGACTGGTCCGTACTTCTTCACGATATGGAAGTGATCAAGGAGTTCTTTTTGGTTGGCTTCTTTGCCTTCTTTGACGGTTTCGACATCAAAATTCCTTGCAATTCCTTTGTCTTTTGATGGATCCCACTCCTCAGTATCGATGCCATTGGCGATGCCAGTGAAGTCATAGCGCCTAAGCTCGAGGTCTCTATCTAAGCCCTGGCCATGCTCGAAAGTGAGAAGCTCATTTCTATGTGTTGGGGAAACGGTTGTGATCTTATCCGCGAAGACGATTCCCGCTTTGAGGGTGCTCACAAGGCCATCTAAGCGGACGCGACCAGTGTCATAGAGGGAGTCGCTAAGATTGAAGAAATCGTTGAGGAAGAAACGGTCTAAGAAGCCTTTGAAGGCTGGGTTATGGATGGTGAGGACACTCTTCATGTTCTTAAAGAATGGGTCGGCTGGTTTCTCCTCTTTGAGGAGGCAAGGGACCATGGCGCTTTGCCAATCGTGGACATGAACGATGTCAGCTTTGAATTTGAGTTGTTTGAGAGCCTCTTTGGCGGCTAAGGCGAAATAGGCGAATCTTTCGCCGTCATCGTCATAGCCATAAAGATGGTCACGATAGAAATATGGGTCGTTCTCGACAAGGTAGAAAGTGACCCCGTCGATCTTGGTCTCATATAGAGTCGTTTCCTGTTGTCTCCAGGACATCTTTACTACGTAAGAGACCTTTTTGGTGGCTTTGAGATTCTTTCTTTTGATGGCGCCATAGTAAGGAATGACGACGATGACTTCGTTGCCTTCCTTGACGAGCTCTTTGCTAAGAGCGAAAACGACATCGGCGAGGCCGCCCGATTTGCATAAAGGGTTGCTCTCGCTAGCAAGCATCGCGATCTTCATACTTTCGCTCCTTGCTTGATGTAGATGACGTCGTCCTTATCGCCTTGGATTTTGTGGCGAGCGGCAACGGTGCTGTACTTATCGATGACGACGTCACTGACGGCGCTCTTTTCCTCTAAGACGCAGTTGCTAAGGACGATGGAACGGTTGACTTTAGCGCCTTTGCTGACCTTGACGCTACGGCAGATGATGGAATCTTTGACGGTGCCTTCGACAACGCAGCCATTGGAGACGAAGCTATTGGAGACTTCGCTTTCGGTGCCATAGATGGCTGGCGGGGTGTCATGGGTGCGGGTGAAGATCGGCCAATCGTCTTTGAATAGATCTTCGTATGGCTTTCTGTTGAGGAGCTCGAAGGAATATTCGACGTAATGGGCAAGGCTATCGAACCTTCTGGCATAGCCAGTGTATGGGACGCAATGAATCTTGGTGTTGATAAAATCGTTTCTCGCGATGGCTGGGAGATATTCGGCGATGCCCCAGGATGAGTCAACGCGATTGCCGTGGTTGATCATCTCGACTAAGGTCTCACGGTTGATGATCCAGATTTGGAGGGAGACTTTGGCTTTCTTGGTGTCGCCCTTGTTCTTATGGACGTCTTTGAGGTAGCCATTCTCATCGATATCTAAGACATCGGCGCCGATGAACTCTTTGTTTGCGTCATCGATCTCTTTGTAGACGATGGTGATCTTCTCTCCCCTCTTCTCATGTTCTTCGATATATGGGCGGAGGTCGATTGAGGCAACGATCTCTGGGGCTTCGAAGACAAGGAGGGAGGCATTGGATTCATAAAGGACCCAATCGTTCTCTTTGATGTTATTGATGTCGGTGTTGTAGGCAGGGTTGAGGATACCTTTCTCGTTATAGAAGATGGTGTCTCTTCCGGTCTTGGTGTTATTGACCCAAGACATCATGTTTCCCATGTGTTTAAGCAGGGAACGCTGGTGATTTTTGACAAGGACGTTGACGTTTTGGATGCCGGAATTGGTGAAATTCGACATGGCAAAATCCATGAAAGCGTATCTTCCTAAGAAGGAGGTTGAGGCCAATGGACGGTTGGAGGTGAGCTCGCCAAGCTCTGGGGAGTTATGGCAATTGAGAAGGGCAATGATCTTGTTCATTATCTTTTACCTGCCTTTTCGTTAACAACCAAAGCGATGCCGTCTTTCTCGACATTCACTTTCTCACCTTTTTCGATGAGGGTATTCGGACCGATGATGGCATCGGTGACCACCGCATCCTGATCGATGAAGGCGCCATTCATGACAACGGAGTTCGTGACCTTCGCGCCTTCTTCGATGACGACGTCGCCGGAGATGACGCTATGGTCGACTTCGCCAAGGATAATTGAGCCTTGGTTGATGAGGGAATCTTTGACTTTAGCGGTCTTGCCGATGAATTGTGGGGTGCCGTGGATATCTTCGCTAAGAATCTTATTCTTACCTTGGACGGTGTAGATGTTGATATCCGGGTCACCCGAAAGAAGAAGGTCCATGTTCGCCTGATGGAGGGAGGCGATGGTTCCGACGTCTTTCCAGTAGCCGTCATATGTATAGGCGACGAGCTTCTTCTTGTTCTTGAGCATCGTTGGGATGATGTTCTTCCCGAAGTCATGGTCGCTATCTTCGAGGGCGTGGTCCTTGATGAGGTAATCGCGGAGAACACTATAAGTGAAGATATAGATGCCCATTGAGGCGAGGTTGCTGATCGGTTTCTTTGGCTTCTCGACGAACTGGACGATGTTGTCTTCTTTGTCGGTCACGAGGATGCCAAAGCGGGAAGCCTCTTCCATTGGGACTGGGTAAACGCTGATCGTGCAATCGGCGCCCATGTCGATATGCTTTTTAAGCATTGCATTGTATGTGCAGCTATAAATATGGTCACCTGAAAGGATGAGGACGTATTTCGGATTGACTCTCTCGAGCCAGTCTAAGTTCTCGTAGATGGCGTCTGCCGTGCCAGCGTACCAGCTTGAGCCTTCCTCGGTCTGCTTTGGAGTGAGGACGGATGTGACGCTTCTGACGCCGTTAAGGCCCCACTTCTCGCCGTTGCCGACGTAAGTGTTGAGCTCGCTCGACTCATACTGGGTGAGGACGCTCACGGCATTGATGCCGCTATGGGCGCAATTTGAAAGCGGAAAGTCGATGATTCTGTACTTACCGCCATAACTGACGGCCGGTTTCGCCACCTTCTTGGTTAAAGCCTGAAGACGGGTACCTTTGCCACCAGCGAGAATCATCGCAGCTAATGTGGTACTCATATGTTCCCTCCGAACAATTTGTTTTGTTAGGAATATATTAACATATATTGGCCACTTTATGAGGGCGAATGCGCGAAATTTTCTTAAACGGAGAAAAAGTTTGCCATACGTTAGTATAGGTGATATATTTTAATCCGCGATTTCTCGCAGCAGAGGTGAAAACTATGTCAAGAAAATGCCCAATTACCGGTAAAGGCCCAATGAGCGGCAACAACAGATCCCATTCCGTCAGAGCGACCCGTCGTCGTTGGAATGTCAATATCCAGACCTACAAAGTCAACATCAATGGCAAGATGGTCGAAGTCAAAATGTCCGCTCGCGCTTATCGCACTCTCAACAAGTCGATCAAGGCCAAAGACGAAAAGGCTGAATAGTTTTTACCGATTATTGATTTTTAAAAAGGCCCTGCAAAACGGGCCTTTTTTTGTTGTTTCGTTAGGAAATTATGAGGTAATTGCATAAGCCTGCGAGGAACCAGGCAAGGACCGAGAGGAAGATGATTGACCACTCACTGAAGGCAAGGACAAATGGCCTTGGTCTCTTTAAGGATGAGCCTCCATCCTCGTCCACCACTTTCTCTAACTGCGCCCAGTTCTTGAGGCGTGGGTTGATGAGTATGAAGACGACTGATAGAGAGATGACAAACTGCATGATCGAGAGGACAAAGAC
>CAMKAQ010000115.1 GCA_946410525.1 uncultured Caryophanales bacterium
ACCTTCGAGCAAGGCAGAAACAACTTCAAGATCAACCGCGAACTCCTTTCCAACATCGTCACCAAGAACAAAAATCTCCCAGAAAGCGCGGTCCAGGATCTCATCATCGCTTTGATCACCCTCAAATACACCCAGTCCAATTCCGTCTGCTACGCCTACAAAGGCCAGGCTATCGGTGTCGGCGCCGGTCAGCAATCGAGAATTCACTGCACCCGCTTAGCCGGAAGCAAGGCCGACACCTTCTTCCTCCGTCAGCATGACAAGGTCCTTAACCTCCCATTCCTCCCAACCATCAAACGTCCAGACAGAGATAACGTCATCGATGGCTACATCAACCAAAACGAAGAGGATGTCTGCGCTGATGGAATCTGGCAGAAATACTTCACCAAGCAGCCAGAAAGATTCACCCGCGAAGAGCAGAAAGCCTATCTTTCGACCATCACCGGCGTCTCTTTAGGCAGCGACGCTTTCTTCCCATTCTTCGACAATATCGAAAGAGCCAAGCGCTCTGGCGTCTCCTATATCGCTGAACCTGGCGGTTCCGTGAGAGACGACCTCGTCATCGAATGCGCTGACAAATACGATATGGTCATGGCCTTCACCGGAATGCGTTTATTCCATCACTAGTCTTAGGGATAACCGATGAAAGTCTTAGTCGTTGGAAGCGGTGGCAGAGAACACGCCATCATCAAGAAAATCAAAGAAAACAAAAACGTCGAAACCATTTATGCCTATCCAGGTAACGGAGGCATGAAGGATGACGCGGTTTTAGTGAGCGGCTCGGCCACCGATATCGAAGGAGTCGTCTCTTTCGCGAAGGCAAACAAGGTCGACTATGTCGTCGTCACCCCAGACGATCCGCTTGTCTTAGGCATGGTCGATGCTCTTGAAAAGGAAAGCATCCCTTGCTTTGGCCCAAAGAAGAACGCCGCCATCATCGAAGGCAGCAAAGTCTTCTCCAAGAACCTAATGAAGAAATACGGCATCCCAACCGCCGCCTATGAGGTCTTCGATGACGTCAATAAGGCCCTTGCGTATGTCGAAACCTGCCCAATCCCAACCGTCGTCAAAGCCGATGGCCTCGCTCTTGGTAAAGGTGTCGTCATTGCTATGAGTAGAGAAGAGGCCAAAGAGGCCGTCATCTCCGCCATGAGCAATCACCAGTTCGGTGCCTCGGGCGATCACATCGTCATCGAGGAATTCTTAGAAGGACCAGAGGTTTCCGTCCTTTCCTTCACCGATGGCAAGACCCTTAAGCCAATGGTTTCCAGCATGGACCACAAACGCGCCCTCGATAACGATGAGGGTCTAAATACCGGCGGCATGGGCACAATCGCCCCAAACCCTTATTACACCGAAGAAGTCGCTAAAGAGTGCATGGAAAAGATCTTCCTTCCAACGATTGAAGCGATGAACAAAGAAGGAAGAACCTTCAAAGGCTGCCTCTATTTCGGCCTTATGATCACGAAAGACGGACCAAAGGTAATCGAATACAATTGCCGTTTCGGCGACCCAGAGGCCCAAGTTGTCCTTCCGCTTCTAGAAAGCGACCTTCTCACCATCATGATGGCGACTACTAATGGAACGCTCGATAAGACTGAAGTCAAATGGAGCGACAAATCAGCCTGCTGCGTCATCATGGCCTCAAAAGGATACCCAACCCATTATGAGAAGGGCTATGAGATCACTTGCGAGGAGGATGTCAAAAATGACATCTATTTCGCAGGCGCAAAGCTCGATGGCGATAAGCTTCTCACGAATGGTGGCCGTGTCTTAGGCGTCACCTCAGTTGGTGAGTGCCTTAAGTGCGCCATCAAAGCCTCATACGAAAAAGTTAACAAAATCCATTTCGATAACAGCTTCTACCGTCACGATATCGGCGCTAGAGCACTCAAAGCAAAGGAGAGAGACTAATGGTCAATAGAGTTTACGTAGAGAAAAAGCCAGGTCTTCAGAATGAAGCGAACGCTTTATTTAGCGAATTCAAGAACCTTCTTGGCATCAAAGGGCTCAAATCGCTTAGGATCCTTAACCGTTACGACCTTGAGAACATCGACGCCAAAGTCTTAGAGAAAGCCATCCGCACCGTTCTTTCCGAACCTCAGCTTGATGATGTCTATACTGAGCTCCCAGCTTCAAAAGGCTTAGTCTTCGCCGTCGAATACCTCCCAGGCCAATTCGACCAAAGAGCCGATTCCGCCGCCCAGTGCATCCAGATCATGGCGGTCATCGATAAGCCAATCATCAAAACCGCTAAGGTGTATATCTTAGAAGGCGAGCTCTCAAAAGAAGAAGTGGCCGCCGTCAAGAAATACGTCATTAACCCTGTTGAGGCAAGAGAAGCAAGCTTAGAGCTTCCAGAAACCCTCAAAACCCAATATGTCATCCCAACTTCAGTCAAAACCTTGACTGGATTCATCAACAAATCGAGAGATGAGCTTGATGCCTTCGTCAAGGAAAATGGCTTAGCCATGGACCTCGATGACATCGCTTTCTGCCAAGCCTACTTCAGAAGCGAGCAAAGAGACCCAACCATCACTGAAATCAAGATGATCGACACCTATTGGTCCGATCACTGCCGTCATACGACCTTCTTGACCACAATCGATAATGTCTCTTTCGAAGACAAAGAGATTCAAGCGGCTTACGAAGAATACATTGCCTGCCGCAAAGAGCTTAATAGAACCAAACCAGTCAACCTCATGGATATTGGCACCCTCGCTGCCAAAGTCCTCAAAAAGAGAGGCTTGCTCCAAAAACTCGATGAATCCGAGGAAATCAATGCCTGTACCGTCAAGATCGACGTCAAAGTCGATGGCGAAAATGAGAAATGGCTCCTCCTCTTCAAAAACGAAACCCATAACCACCCAACCGAAATCGAACCTTTCGGTGGCGCGGCTACCTGTATCGGCGGCGCAATCCGTGACCCTCTTTCCGGCAGAAGCTACGTCTATGCCGCGATGCGTGTCACCGGCGCTGGCGACCCAACCGTCCCGCTCAGTGAGACCATCCCTGGCAAACTCCCGCAGCGTAAGCTCGTCCAAACCGCAGCAGCCGGCTATTCTTCATATGGCAACCAGATCGGCTTAGCTACTGGCATTGTTGATGAGATCTATCACCCAGGATACGTCGCAAAACGTATGGAAATCGGCGCAGTCATCGCCGCGACCCCAGCCGAAAACGTCAGACGCGAATGCCCAGTCGATGGCGATGTCGTCATCCTTCTTGGTGGCAGAACCGGCAGAGATGGCGTCGGTGGCGCAACCGGCTCCTCCAAAGCCCATAACGCCCACTCAGTCGAAACCTGCGGCGCGGAAGTCCAAAAAGGAAACGCCCCAGAAGAAAGAAAACTCCAGAGGCTCTTCAGAAACAAAGAAGCCTGCCAAATGATCAAACGCTGCAACGACTTCGGTGCCGGCGGCGTTTCAGTCGCGATCGGCGAGCTTGCGGATGGCTTATCGATCAACCTCAATGCCGTCCCAAAGAAATACGAAGGCCTTGATGGCACTGAACTTGCCATCAGCGAATCGCAAGAAAGAATGGCAGTGGTCGTCGAAAAAGAAAACGTCGACGCCTTCCTCGCCATCGCCAATAAAGAAAACCTCGAAGCAACCGTTGTTGCTACCGTTACCAAAAACCCACGCCTTGTCATGAAATGGAACGACAAGGTCATCGTCGATGTCAGCCGTGAATTCCTTAACTCCAACGGCGCTGAAAAGCATATCGACATCCTTGCCTCCAAGCCTCTTGATTACAAGAAAGAGGTGGAAGGGGATTTCGCTTCAAATCTCAAAGCCCTCGCTGGCGATCTCAACATCTGCTCAAAGCGCGGTCTTAGCGAGAGATTCGACTCAACCATCGGCGCAGGTGCCGTCACCATGCCATTCGGTGGCAAATACCAGAGAACTCCTGTTCAGACAATGGTCACCAAGATCTCAGTCGAAGAGAAACACACCGACGATTGCTCCTTCATGTCATGGGGATATAACCCATTCATCATGGAGAAGAACCCATATCAAGGCGC
>CAMKAQ010000116.1 GCA_946410525.1 uncultured Caryophanales bacterium
GATCGAGACCTTAGCCCTCAATGAGGACGATCTCGTCTTATTCGCTGGCTCGCCATATCGCCGTGACGTCGACTTCGGTCTTGGCGCCTTAAGAACCCGCTTCGCCAAAGAAATGGGTTTAATCAAGCCGGGCACCTACGATCTACTTTGGGTCATCAACTTCCCAATGTTCGATAAAATCGAAGGAACCGAAGATCAGTACACAGCTGAGCATCACCCATTCACCCGCCCACGTGACGAGGATCTCCAATATCTTGATACCGATCCAGAGAAAGTTCTCGCCTACGCTTACGATATCTGCATCAACGGATACGAAGCCGGCGGTGGAACCTTAAGAATCTACGACCACGATACCCAGTGGAAGATCTTCAAACTTCTCGGTTTATCCGATGAAGACGTTGCTAAGAAGTTCGGCTGGTTCATCGATGCCTTCAAGTATGGCGCGCCGCCACATGGTGGATTTGCCCTTGGACTTGATCGCTTATCAATGATCCTCTCTGGCACCGATAATATCCGCGATGTTGAAGCGTTCCCAAAGAACCTTCAGGCCGTGGATCCAATGTCCAAAGCCCCGGCTGGCGTTAGCCAAGAGGCACTCGATACTGTTGGTATCGAATTAAAGAAGGAGTAAATAATATTCATTAGAATATTAATGAAACTATAAATTGACTAAAAATCTACTAAGGAGAATTACATGATTAGTCACTTCAATGAAAAGGACGCGCTCGCAGTCAGCGCTATCCGTGCTCTCGTAATCGACGAGATCAACAAGGCCAACAGCGGCCACCCAGGCATGGCGCTTGATATCGCTCCAGCCCTCTATGTTCTTTATAAGAACCACATTGTCGCCGATCCAAAGCATCCAGAATGGATCAACCGCGACCGCTTCGTTCTCTCCAGCGGACACAACAGCGCTCTTCTCTACGCTATGCTTCACGTCGCTGGTTACGAAGTTAGCCTTGATGACATCAAACAGTTCCGTCAGCTCAACTCCAAGACCCCAGGCCACCCAGAATTTGGATGGACCAAAGGCGTCGATGCCACCGGTGGTCCTTTAGGACAGGGCGTTGCCCAAGCCGTTGGTATGGCGATGGCCGAAGAAAAGATTCGTGCTTCCTACGCTGAAGGTGAGAAGATCATGAATCACTATACCTACTGTCTCTGTGGCGATGGCTGCTTAGAAGAAGGTATTGCCCAGGAAGCTATCTCCCTTGCCGGCATGCAGAAACTTGGCAAGCTCATCCTTATCTATGATAAGAACACTTCCACCCTTGATGGTCCAACCAGCAACTCCATGACCGAGGACGAAGTCCTTCGTTTCAAAGCCATGCAGTGGAATGTCATCGAAGTTAAAGATGGCAACGACCTCGATGAAATCGATGCCGCTTTAACCGAAGCCCGCAAGCATTCCGATGCTCCAACCATGATCCTTATCAACACCGTTATCGGTTATGGTTCTCCAAAAGCCGGAAGCCACACCACCCACGGTTCTCCTTTAGGAGAGGAATTAGGCGCTGCCACCAAGAAAGCTCTTGGTTTCGATTTCCCTCCATTCACCGTTCCAGAGTCCACCTACGCCGAGTTCGATGAGAACCTTGGCAAGCGTGGTGCCAAAGCCTATGCCGATTACAAGGCTGCTTATGCCGCCTATGGCAAAGCGCATCCAGAGGAGTTGAAAGTCTTCGAGGCCGCCTTCAAACGCGACATCTCTGCCTTCAAGTTCGCTGATCCATCCGTCGCCGAGAAACCAGAAGCCACCCGTAATTCCAGTGGCCGCATGCTCGTCGAAGTCGCTGCCAACATCCCATTCACCTTTGGGGGAAGTGCCGATGTTGCCTCCAGCGTCAAGACCGCGATCCCTGGCGATCCAGGCTTCGATGCCGAGCACCGTTCCGCCAAGAACGTCAACTGGGGTATCCGTGAATTCGCCATGGCTGCCGCCCAGAATGGTATCTTACTCCACGGTGGCTTAACCACTTACGTTGGCTGCTTCTTAGTCTTCAGCGACTATATGAAGAACGCCATCCGTATGAGCGCCATCCAGCACTTACCAGCCATTTATCTCTTCTCCCACGACAGCATCGCCGTTGGCGAAGATGGTCCAACCCACGAACCAATCGAACAGCTTGTTGCTCTTAGAAGCATCCCAGGCGTCGAGGTTCTCCGTCCAGCCGATACCAAAGAGTGCTTCGCCGCTTGGCGTTTAGCCCTCGAGACCAAAGATCACCCAGTCTGTCTCATCCTTTCCCGTCAGAACCTCCGCAACCTCGAGAAGTCTTCTCTCAAGACCGTTGCCGATGGTGCCTACGCTGAGAAGAAGGAAGAGAACGCCGATCTTGAACTCATTGCTTCCGGCAGTGAAGTCGGTCTTGCCCTTGATGCTGCCGCTCTTCTCAAAGAGAAAGGCATCAAAGCCAGCGTCATCTCTATGCCAAGCTGCGAGCGTTTCGATAAGCTCCCACAGGAAAAGAAGGATGCCATCATCACCCTTCCAAAGGCCAAGCGTGTCGCTATCGAGATGTTAAGCGGACTCTCCTGGTACAAATACGCCGATAACGTCATCTCCCAGGATGAATTCGGCTACAGCGCTCCAGCTGGCGAAGTCATGGATGTCTGTGGCTTCACCGCTGAGAAAGTCGCGGCCAAGATTGCCAAACTCATCGCGTAATACTTCCTTTGCGTCAACGTTTTCAGTACAATAATCTCATGAGCGATTTCTACTATCTCAACAATTACCAGCAAGCTGGAAAGATGGGTATTTCTCGTAAAGCTTTCGAGAATATCGTCACCATCGCGAGCAACAATCTCCAACACGTTAAGATCAATAACTACGGAGAAGCGCTTACCCGCCTTGGCAACATCATCTCAGCCGTTCGTCCGGTCAAAGCCTTCTTTAAGAGGGATGGCCGCGTGGATTTCATGCTGGACGTTGTGGTGGGAGATAGCGTCACCGCCATCGCAGATCTTTGCACTTCGATTCAGGAAGAGGTTTCCAATAGCGTCTCCATGATGTGCGAAACCGTCCCTGTCTCGGTTGAGATTCGCGTCTCGAAAGAGAAGCCGGCCAAGAAGTCTTCCAAAAAGAAAATCAAGGCTGAGTAAGCGAGAAAGATTACATAAGTAATATTGGGCGCTACCAAAAAATGGCGGCGCCCTTTTTGTTTCCTCTTTCCCTTTTCAATAGATGTGATAAACTAAGACGCCTTTATTAGGAGGCTTGATCTTTATGGAAAAAACACTATCTCGCAACAAAGCTCATGAAGTCGCGCTCTTCGCGATTTATGATGTCCTGACCTATTCCCAAGCGAAGCTGCCAGCTCCAATCGAGGATATCGTCAGCGGTTTAACCGAAAAATCTTTTGCGGATAGTGACTTTTTTGTTAAGGAAATGGTTTTGGCCATGGTCAAACATTACCAAGAGATCATCCCGATTTTTGAGAAGAACATGAGAAAGTGGACGTTCGATCGTCTCAACCTTCTCGAGCAAGCTTTGCTTTTGCTTGCCTATTGCCAGTCTTATTACAGCGTCGAGAAAACAGATAAAGCCATCATCATCAACGTTTCAGTTGAGTTGGCCAAGAAGTATCTGTCCGATAACGACTATAAATTCGTTAATGCGATCCTGGATAAGGTATTGGCTTAATGGAACAGAATAAGTATTTCAGCGTCACAGCTCTTAACAGCCTCATCAAGTCCAAGATAGATGGCGATGAGGAATTACATAACGTTTACGTTAAAGGGGAGATTAGCAATTGGAAAAGCTATAACTCCGGCTTTTTCTTTGATCTCGTCGATGAAAAGAAAAGCGTGATCCCATGCATCCTTTGGAGTGACAACTACCTATACTTACCATTCGAACCTAAAAACGGAGATGAGGTTATCGCGTTAGGCTCTGTGAGCGTTTAT
>CAMKAQ010000117.1 GCA_946410525.1 uncultured Caryophanales bacterium
ATGAAACTTGGGTTTTTGTTGAAGCGAGAAACACGGGCAACGTCGTCAATGTCTACGAAAGAGGCACGGATTACGCGAAAAACATCAGAAGAGAATACGTCTTTGAAAGCAAAAGGGATTGGACCGATAAGGCAACCGATTGCCTGAGCATCATGGATGAAGAAATCCATAATAGCGCTTTAAGAGTCTATTCCACCCTTGAAGAGAAACAAAAATCCGGAACCCTCGTGAGCGAGGCTTATGATGAGCCATCCGCTGGGGGTCTAAGCGGGGTCATCTCTTTCCTTAATGACAGTCTCGCAACCGAGGAAATCTCCTTCAAATTCGAAAACTATATCCTTCAGTCATATAAGCACAAAAAAGACAAAGTCACGAACGAAAGCGAGGCCAAATGGGATGTCGAAAACATCGCAAAAGACACGCCAGAGCCTGTGCTATATGAGCTTCAAAATGAAGGTGGGCTGACAAAAGCTATTCGCTAAGAGCGTCTTCAGCGACTTCGATGAGGTCGCTGAATTTTTTTAATACGTAATCAGGGTTCGTGGAACGGCCAAAGCCATAGGAGGCATAGGCGAACTTATATCCAGCCTTATGGGTCTCTTCCTCGTCATAGAGGGTATCCCCCACATACATGGCTTTCTCGTATCCGCCTCTTTTGAGGATGATGCCGAGGTTAACGCTTTTTGGCTGGAAATTCTCTCCCCAGCAGATGGTGTCTTTGAAAAGATAGCCTAAGCCGGTTCCCGCTAAGAAAGCGTCGATGTAGCCAAGCTGGCAGTTGCTAAGAATGAGAAGGTCATATTTCTCTTTGAGCTTCTCAAGGGTTTCCTTCACGCCTTCATAGAGATTGCCTGGATGGCTGTAAAGGTATTCGTTCTCATAGTCGAGCGACTCCTTCAAAAGGACTTTGGCATCCTCAAGAGGGACCTGAGGGAAGAGCCTTCCAGGGAACTCGCTCATAGGGAGACCAAGGCACGGGACGATCTGTTTTTTGGTGACGTGATACTGATATTTACTTTTCATACCGACGGCATCCCAGGCTTCCGCGAATCGCTGAGCCGCATCCCAGAGGGTTCCGTCGATGTCAAATACAAGGGCTTTTTTCATGCGGTCAATTATTCTCTTCAAATAAAAGAAAAACAACAAATATGATTTTTTTAGTGTATAATTGTCTCAACTTCTAAGCATATTTTGCGCTTTCGTAAATATTAGGGATTAAAATTCAATCGGATAAGGAGGTTTTTTGATGAGAACCGAGAAGATGAAACTTGACAACATTGAGAAGGTCTTTAGGGCCACTATCAGGTTATTTGCAAAGCAAAACGTAATGAACACCACCCTTCAGATGATTGCCGACGAAGCCGGTGTCTCCACCCGTTCGATCGTCAATTACTTCAAAACAAGGGAAAACCTCTTGCTTGCCGTTCACCAAAGATATGTCGATTCCGCTCTTGAGGAACTTGGCAAATTCTGCGCCTCTGAGGAATATCAGAACCTCAATGGCCGAGAGCAGATTCTCACCATCACCAGACACGTCCTCGACTTCGTCCCAGGCTATTACGTCCATATCTATGCGATGAGAGAAATCTCGATCGCCGTCTCCGCTGCCGGCATCACCGATGACAAGAGATTCATCAACGAAGCCATCGATTTCGTCTTCCAACCAGCCAAGATCGCCATGAAGAAAGGCCTCGAGGATGGTTCCATCAAACTCGCCAACGGCTACAACGAAGACAACCTCAAGATGTTCATCGTCGTCCTCCGCGGCGTCTTCGAGGAATACGCCGAGATCCTCAAAGCCAAAAACGAGGAAGGAATCAAAACCGTCTCCAACGCGATCGAGACCCTCTACCAATATCTCGACGCGATCCTCAGAGGCGAGATCAAGAAATAACAAAAAACACCCGGCAAATCGGGTGTTTTTCTTTTTGTTAGAACGATAGCTTATTCGCAGCCTCTTCCTGATATTTGAGAGGCTCTTTTAAGTTGATGATCCTTGCCTCAGGGTAAAGCTTAGAGATTTTCTTCGTCGCTCCTTTTGAGGTTCCTGAACCACTATATAGGACGAAGGTGATTTTCTTCCCTTCGAGCTTGAGTTCCTTAAGAAGGGTGTTCGTTGGGGTGGCAAATCTCGCATTCCAGATTGGGGAGCCGATATAGACCTCATCGAAATCATCGAGGTTCTTCACGTATTCGGAGAGTTTCGGGGATGAGCCGATCGCGGCCTTGAAGCCTCCGACGATCATCTTGAAGAAGAACGGGTTAGGGAGGACCTTCTTCTCCGTCTCGATTTTCCTGATCTCGAATTCTTTTTCCTTTAATATGTCGGCGACGAAATCACCATTCCCGGTGTGGGAATAATATATGAACAATTTCTTCATGGGCATATTATAGCAAATATATCCTTAAATATAAAAAACGCACCGACGTGGGTGCGTTTTGCTTTTTAGTCTTGAGGTTCTTCGACGGCGTAGGCGTTTTCGAGATAGTTCGAGATGAGCTCAAGGTCGTAGAAGTACGGAGCGGCCTCTTGGCGGGTAAGCGTGTCGACGCCTTGGGCCTTGGCCACCTCCACTGCGATATCGAAGTCTGGGGTGACGCCATCATCGATGTTTGAACCGTCTGGATTGAGGCCAATCATGTAGTGGCTTGAACGGATGTATGGAAGACCGTCGGCCGTGAATTCATAGCAGATCGCGCAAGAGCCACCGCTTGTTTTACCACCCATGGTCTTGAAGCCTTTTTGCTGCATCATCGAAGGGAAGGTGTTTCCGCAAGAGAAGCAATTCAAAGAGGTGAGGACGCCGACATTGAAAACCTCGAATTTTTCGGCTTCGGTGACGTCTTCCTCGTCGTATTCGCCATCAAGGTTCACGTCTAGGAGATAATCGCTTCTGACATAGCACTTGCTAAGAACGTTTACCATGTTTTGGTAGGCGTGTCCTTTGTTGAATAGCCCAACGACAGCGGCCATGGCGCCGGTGTCTCCACCGCCATTGCAGGTGATATCGAAGACGACGTTCGTGGCACCATCTTCGAGAGCCTGGTTCAAGCTTCTTAAGACATGGCCATAGGTATCATTAGGGGTTTCTCCGGTTTTGCCAGCATAGAAATCATCCCATTCAGTGTAGGCGGTCACGAACGAATCGAAGCCGATGTAAGACGTTGAGTGGGTTTCATCGAAATGATAGTATTTGCCGTTTTGTTTGACCTCTTCGCCAAAGGCCGCTTTGAGGGCGTCCTCATAGGAGCCGATATCCCAGGCTGAGCGGACTCTTCTGACGTATTCGTTGCCAAGAGCGCTCAAATCAGGATCGTCGCAGGTGCCATAGACGACGTCGAGGTAGAAACTATTGTAATCGCCATCGACGTAAGGATTGTCGAGAGGGGTCTGGATGTCTGGGGAGGTGTGTCCTCCATCCCAAAGACCCATCAAAAGCTCGTGATAGCCTCTGTAATAGGTTTCTTTGTCATCGGAAAGGAGATGTTCTTTGATCTTTGGGTAATAGACCTCAAGAAGGCCATCGAGACCCATGGAGTTGAGATTATTGTCCCCAAAGAGGAGCTGGGTGGTATAGCCACGGTCGTTGTCAAACATCATGCAGAGCTGGCCATAGGCGTAATCGATCATGTCCTGAGGCCTCTTGGTCGAATAATCGCCAAGAACGCTGAAATAGGTGTCTTTGAAATACTCAGGGCCCCTAAGCTCGCCAGTCAAGGAACCATAGCCGTCGCAAAAGTAGATGCTCTCGCCGTTATAGGCGGCCTGGAGAAGACAAATTCCCCCGGCAAAGCAGCTAAGGAGGGTCAATGGAGCGTATATCTCTTTGTTCTCATAATGGAGGTCGATGCCATAGCTAGCAAGGGAGATGGCCTTGATGGTAGGCGCAGAGCTGGTTTG
>CAMKAQ010000118.1 GCA_946410525.1 uncultured Caryophanales bacterium
CACCTTAGTTCGATTAATCGCACTCAAGTCCCTGGGTAACGTTAGGGTGACGTCCTTCCTACTACTATTTCAGAAGGATGGCTCCGATAGTGATGGGGCTTGCGCGGTGCCTCGTTCTCATCCAGGAGGCTCTCTGTAGGGTGCGCTTGTCCGCTCTATCATCCTAGCCGAGGACACTATAAAGGAAGCACCCGCCTTTTGCAAGGAACTTCAAAGAAGTTAAAGAAAAACCGAGCCCATTTGAGCCCGGTTATGCTCCTAAATGTGACTTTATTCGTCCTTAAGGAAGTTAGGAAGGATATCATCAGCGATGCCACCTTCGTCCTCTTTCTCATCAAGAGGCGCGGACTCGACAGGTTTGACTGGCTCGCTGATTCCGCTTCCAAGTTCTTCTTTGGATGGAGCAACGAATTTCGGGGTGCTACTGAAATCGAATTCCTCGGTGAAGTCACTCGCGATAACGGAAACAACGATGGTGTCATCGATGTTTGGGTTGATCGAGACACCGAACTTGATGTCGATGGCTCCACCAGCCTGGGCATTGATTCTGTTGACGCATTCCTGGGCTTCGTAAAGGGTGACGTTGCTGCCACATGTGACGGCGCAGATAGCGCGTCTAGCACCAGAGATCGAAGTCTCAAGAAGAGGAGAATTGATCGCATTATCCGCGGCTTCTTCGGCTTTCTTGGCACCTTTTCCGATGCCATATCCGATAAGAGCCACGCCACTTGATTTAAGGGTTGATTTGACGTCAGCGAAGTCTAAGTTCATCTGAGCTGGGACAAGGATGAGATCGGCGACGGTCCTGACCGATTGGCAAAGGATGGCGTCACTCTCGCTGAAAGCCATGTTGATTGGGGCGTTTCCAGCTGACATAAGGAGCTTGTCGTTACTGACGATGATGATTGAGTCGACGGCGTCTTTGAGAGCGTTCAAACCTTGGACGCTGTTCTCGATGCGTTTTGGTCCTTCGAAGGTGAATGGGCGGGTGACGATGGCGACGGTTAAGCAGCCGGCGTCTTTCGCGATGCGGGCGATGACAGGCGCTGCGCCAGTGCCTGTGCCTTTGCCCATGCCGGCGGCCACGAAGACCATGTCGGCTCCTTCGACGATTTTCTGGATGGTTTCTTTGGAAGCTTCAGCAGCGGCTTTGCCCATCGCTGGGTCTCCACCGGCGCCTAAGCCTTTGGTGATCTCTTCGCCGATAACGATTCTGTGGGCGGCTTTGGAGGAAGCTAAGGCCTGCTTATCGGTGTTGACGACATAAAATTCGACGTTCTGGATGTTCTCGTCGATCATGCGGTTGACCGCGTTGTTTCCTGCTCCGCCGACGCCGATGACGACGATTTTGGCTACAGGTTCGAAGTTATCCAAATCACGGATATCATCATCGAATGGCATAATTAGTCCTCCTTTTTGGAACCTCTCGTAAGGCTTGAGATTCCATGATAGTTGTCTTCCAAGGTGCCTCTATATTCGCCTCCTAAGACGATGAGGCCAAGGATGTTCGTGGCACCTGGATCACGAGCACCTAAGGTTTTTGGCATGTATTTGTGGATGTTTCTTCCACCGAAGTCGCCTAAGAGCTTATCAATTCCTTTTAGCAAGGAAGTTCCTCCAGAGATGACGAGGGGAAGAGATGCGAATGGGCTCTTATCCGCCATATTCTGGGCTTTGGCTTGGTTATCTATCAAAGTGTTGATGGCGTTTTTGATGTAGGCGTTATACGAACCGAAGAATTCTTGGATGAGGGTGTTGAGCTGGGTCTGGCTAAATGCCTTCTTGTTTCCTTCAACATCCTTCTTGTAGATTGGTGAAGGATAAGCGAATGTCCTTTCGTCATATCCGTATTTCTTCTTGATGGTCTCCGCTTCTTCGAAAGAGATCTCGAAGGCTTTGGCGATCTTCTCGGTGAGGTCGTCCCCGCCAAGTGGAAAGTAAAGGCTCGCGAATGGCGAATTGTTTCCGATCAAGGAAACGGTCGTAAGATGAGCGCCCAAATCAAGATAGAAATAAGTGCCTGGGAGGCTTCCTTCCGACTTCACCATCATGGCCGCGCACTGGGTGGCCACGCTTGAGTGAATGACGCGAAGGCCTGCGCTTTGGGCGGCTTGCACATATGAGCCATATATGGCTTCTGGAAGGGTGAAGATCTTCGCGAAAAGGGTCAGGTATTTGGCTCTTTCTCCAATAGGAGGATTCGAATATTGCTTGCCATTGTCAACGACGAAAGCGTCAGGGACGATATCGACGAGATATGAGCCGTTTGGGACGCCATCGCGCTTAAGCATAAGGGTGACGTTGCTGATATCAAGTTGCTCGACCGTGTCACGGACGACGTTCGTGGTCTTGTCGTTTTGGAAGACCTGGAAGCCGATTGGTGGCACGACGAAATTGATTTCTTTTGGATCGACTTTGAGTTTGAGTTCCTCATCCTCGATGTTGAGGTATGGGGCTAAGGCCTCACCCAAAGCGATCGGGTTAGGAATCTGGCCATCTTTGACGAAGCCGGAAAGAGGGAATTTCTTGTAATAAAGAACGTGAGGGACCCTGCCTTCACTATAGCCAACGGCGAATTTGACGCTCGAAGAGCAAATCTCTAAAACTGCGGTATTCTTGATGGTGCGTTCCATACTTGTATTCTAGTTTAGAATACCTGAAAGTTTTTCTCAATCTATTACGATAGGAAATTAGTAGTTTTATGGCAAAAATTTGGAAATCAGTTTCCTTTGTGGCGGTAAATGTCAAATCTAGCCGCCTTCTCACTTGCTAGCTCGTAATGAGAGAGAGCCTCTTCGAAATTCTTTTTCGAAGCCTCCTCTTTTGAAACGATGAGCCACTTCGGCTCTTTGGTTTCGATGAAGGTTATGACCTCTGGCATGACTTCCTCGTTGTCGAGGGCCCACCACGACTGATTGGCGTAGAACCTCTCTTCTGAAACGACATCGAGGGTTAGATAAACAGCGCACGAGCAATCGATCGCGAACACTTTCTCCCCATCCCTATCTTCCTCAGGGATTGTTTCTAAAAGAGCCTTTTCGTCTTGGTCATTAAGCGAATACTCAAAACCCCAAACGCCGGTCGTGTAATAGAGAACCGGGGTGAGGGTGCCTAAAAGGATGACGCCAAAAAGGAAAAGGGAACCAAGAGAGACTTTGGTGATGAAAGCAGGTTTCTCTTTTGGGATCGAATGGACGAAGAAGACGATCCAAAGAGAGGCAAATGAGAGTCCGCAAAGAAGATAAGAAAGATACCTTCCAAGGAAGACGCAAGGGATGAAAACGCTTAAAGCAATTATGAAGAAGAAATTCTTAAAAGATGAGGAAGCGCCCCACTTTTTCTCTAGTCTCTCAAAAAGGAAAGCCAAGACAATAAGCAATCCCGAACCGATTCTGAAGAAGACCTGATCGAGAGGGAAATCCTTCACCCTTCCGATATAGATGAAGTTCTCTAAAATCGTGGCCTTGAACATCTCGGGGAAATAACCACCGCTGATGGCGATGATGGCAAAGATATCAGAGGTCAGGAGGAAGAAGAGGAAAGCGATGATGACGTTCTTCCAGAATAGCTTCATCTTGTGTTCCTTGATGGAGGTCACAAATAACCAAATCATTCCACCATATGCGTATATCGCATCTAGCGGTCTCGAGTTCAAAGCCAAGGCCATCTCAACGCCGATAAAGATGGAGCCGGCATAGAGGTAACCTTCTTTCTCCTCTTTGAGCGCCCTCACATAGAAATAGAGGTAAGCGGTTGCAAAAGGAAGAAGCCAGATTCCGATTGTGTTACCTCCTCCGATAAGAAGCCTCAATGTCGCGAAAAAGCCGATAGCCACCGCTTTTTCTAGCCATGAGAGTTCCATTTTCTCTAGGGTCTTT
>CAMKAQ010000119.1 GCA_946410525.1 uncultured Caryophanales bacterium
GACGCAGCAGCTCCTCAAACACGGTGCCCATGCCGATGTTGGTCATGGCGGGCAGCATGATGCCATCGGGGTCTTTCACCTCCTTATCCGTCAAGTTGATGCGCGGGTCGGTGATTTTCTCGATGATGGACAAGAGTCGGTCGTTATCGGCCAGTTTGCGTGCCTTGTTGTAATACTCGAAGTTCTTCAGCACATCGCGCACGTTCTCGCTGAAGCCGTTGAGGTATTCAATGAAATTATCGTAAAGGATGTCGTTGTTGTCCGAAGCCTGTGATTTCAGTCGGTTCAGCGTCCATTTGCTAGTGTTGAAGAAACTCAAGCCCGTGATGTCTTTCAGCACGCCCTCGTCCAGATTCTCCAGCCCGCTTTCCTTGATTTCCTGTTCCACTTCTTCCTTGGTAGGCTCAAGCAAGGCATCCAAACGGCGCAACACCACCATGGGCAAAATCACATCACGATATTGACCACGCAAAAACACATCGCGCAGCACATCGTCGGCAATCGACCAAATAAAAGAGACTATTTGATTATGAGAGGTTTCCATAAATGCAATTCCCAAAACGGGCTAAAAATTTTCAGTAATATATTTCAAAAGATCTTCATAAGCAGGATGCGAAAGGTTCAATGCACCCCGCGGAGCACTCTTCATTCCATGCTCAATCAGGTTGGCCAGACCCAAACGAGAAGAATGTCTTTCGGCTAATAGTTTAAGTTTGGCAAAACGATTATGCTCTTTGGAAGGTTCAAAATCTTTCGGATTCACATAGAATCCCAGTTCTACGTCCATTTCAGAGGTATATGGAAGATCATGAGCCTCAACAGAAAACTTATAAATCACTGCGCTGTCAGGAGCCGAACAATAGATATAACCATAGTCACCTGCCTGAAAATTGAAATACTGAGTCCAATAGACCTCTCCATATTTCTTAAAGCAACCATCAAGATCAAAAAACTTGCTATTAGCAGGAAGCATCCAACACCTCACTTCATCTCTCTGGGGCGTTTTGTGATTCCCTTTGATTCGTTCTGAAGCATCACCCATAATCGCTTTCTTGTGAACCTCATCGATAACTGCATCACCAAGAACACCGGCCACATCATAGAATATCTCCAAGGCAACTTCAGGCTTGACATTGAAAAACTCACGGTTGTCACGAATTCTAAGATGGGTAAAACGCTCGATGTATCGATGGATGAGACGTTCTGCCTCAACATATTTCGCCGTCTTCATGGTGGCATAAATCTCAAAAGGCAACGGAACTGCTGTGTTGTCAAGTTCTTTGGAGCGGACATCTACAGGTCTGGCACTACGGCCTATCTTTACCCAGTCTTCCCTGAAACTGGGGTTGGTAAGGATATAAACATATCCTTCGTTACCGGTTGGGCCTCCGGTGTTAGAATGGTTCATTTGTATCTCTAGGCTTTAAAACAATCTTCAAAGATACGCATTAATTACCCATTTTTTCAACATTTTTTCGCTTTCTTTCTCAATATGTAATTTGAAATAATCAAATTCAGTTTTATTATTAATACGTATTCGTTAATTTTTTGGTATCTTTTTAGAAGACTTTTGAACTTAAACTATGAATAAGAAAAACAGAATCACAAAAGAAAGCTATGCTGAATATATTGCCAAAAACTACAACCAAATACGGTTGGGGAACAGACCGAAATCTATTGTTTTAGCTGTAAAGACCGACGAAACAAGTCACATAGCAGCTGCTCACCTTTATTTCGACAAGAACGAGAACTTCTGGCTTATTAAATCAATCCATTCAGCACGATTGAAACAATTGATAAAAATGGAATTGGTTTGGGAGAAATAAAAAAGGGGGTTGCCAACAACGCCCCCTAAGCCGCTTGCCCGACCTGTCCGTTAACCACCCAACACACAATATAGCAAGATGTGAGGGCTTTGGCATATGGACATTGCGAAGATACAACAAATTCCTAAATCTGCAACATTTTCGTAAACTTTTCTTATCTGCCGAGATAAGCCATGCCGATTGCTTATCCCCTTCTCGCCTCACGCAATGGGCGTTCCCAATACACCTCGCCACCGGCTTCGTGGGCTAGGACATCGATGGCATCTCGGAATGGCTCCAACAAGGCCTGCTCGCGTTTCTTGGAACGACGCCCCTTGGCTTCATAGAGCACCTTGCTGAAGTAAGCGTCGTAGGAGACGGCATAGTCCTCGTCGTCGTTATGGGGAAAGAAGGTCACCGCAGCCTCATAACGGATCTGGCCGGCATCAGAGTCGGCGATAAGCATCACCAAGGCGGCATGACGCGGCACGCCGTTGAAATCCATCACTGCGGCGAAATACTGCTCATAGACGTTGATCGTGGCCATGGCTCAGTTATCTGGAGAACCACTTGTTCAAGGTCTCTTCTGCCTCCTGATCCATCTCAGGAGTGATGTGCTGCTGGATCTTCTTGTAGGCAATGGCAATGACCGCCACTTCATCGGCCCAACCGAGAATGGGATGATGCTTTGCCGAAATCAAGTTGACGGGAAGAATCAAATACGCCAGCGCACCGTAAATGATCGCCTTGGCTGATCTAGGGGTGCGGTCGCTCTTCAGCACGTAATACATCAGCAATGCCTTCTTGGTGGTGAAACGTCCCAGCCGCTTGGCGCTGTCCTTGATCCTCTCCCATAACCCAGGGAGGTTGTAACTTGAAGTGTTCGATTCCATGGCATTCTACAATTTGAGCGCAAAGATACAGCAAAAGACCGGATCCCGCAAGGGGCGGAGGTTTTTCATCTCGCAACTTACGGAATATGAGAATGTTTTATGAGCAGTGGAAGCTCCTTGACACAAATTTGGCAGACGCATCTGCCAAATTTGGAGAAATCGAGAACGTCTTGGTACCAAATGCTCTCGTTGACATTCCTATTGCAGCTTTTTTCAGCATCGGTTTCTCTCATCACGTTATGATTTTGTCGAAAACAAAAACCTTCACAGAGCGCAAATACTACATCCAACTCTGTGCGGATTTGCAGTTAAGTCACGAAGCATTAGAACGAGCAATCTCTGAAGACACCTACCATAATCAAGGCAAAATGACCAACAACTTCGCCAACACCATGCCTGATTACAAACAAGCTTTCCGGGCAATTCAAATGTTTAAGGATTCTTACCTTTTGGACTATATTAACACTGAGCAACTGGGCCAACGCGAAGAAGACATCGACGAACGAGTCATTGAAAATGAAATCGTCCACAACATCCGCAACTTCATCATGACCTTTGGGAAAGGCTTCTCATTTATTGGAAGCCAGGTCCATTTTGACAAATTGGGTCACGACCATTGGGTGGATCTGCTCTTCTTTAACCGAATCCTACGATCACTGGTGGTGGTAGAACTGAAGAAAGGAACCTTTAAGCCCAGCTATCTGGGCCAACTATCCCATTACCTCCACGTCCTGGATGACGACGAAAGGATTGAAGGTGAGAATCCTCCCGTTGGCATCATCCTATGTAAAGACGCAGACAAGACCTTTGTGGAATACGTCCTTCAAGACTATCAACGACCGATGGGCGTCGCTACCTATCAGACCCGTCAGAAAAAGCTAATGGAGCTGCTTCCTAATGAAGAAGAGATGAAAAAGTTACTTTGAGCGCCGACGAGCGAACCACTTCCCTATCCGGTTTCCGCTGTTGATCTCCATGATGGCCAAGATGCCGAAAGCGATGGCGACGGTGGCCTTGAGAGCGGCGAAACCGGTGTGAAGGGCCTCTGGAAGCTGGTTGGAGACGATGTTGTAGCTCGTCCAGAAGATGCCTGCGCCGGGCACCAAGGGGAAGATGCC
>CAMKAQ010000120.1 GCA_946410525.1 uncultured Caryophanales bacterium
AAGAACGGTTTCCAGATCAAGTTCGACAAGAAACAGTCGATGCTTGGTCTCAATGGCAACAAGAAATTCAAGAAGTGGGTCCTCTTAGCCGATGCTAAGGACACCACCATTTCCAGAAGTGCTTTAGGTTTAGAGCTCTCCAAGGGCGTCATCGCTGATGATTCCAAGGTTTGGAGCACCGACTACACTCCAGTATCCGTCTATCTCAATAACACCTACTGGGGCATGTACATGCTCGCCGAAGCCAAAGAAGTCAAAGATGGCCGTATCAACCTCCCAGAACCAGAAGAGGATGTCACCGATCCAGAGACCGGCGAGGAAATCACCGTCCCAATCACGTCGACCGCTATTGGCTACAACTTCGAGCTTGACTACTATGCCCGTAACGAAGCCCAGAAAGGCGCCGACGGTGACCCAACCTTCGAAATCGATTACGGTAACTACTTCACCAGAAACAGCTACAACATCGAGAGCTGCTTAGCCAACTCCGGCTTAGGTCTTGTCACGACTTACACCATGAACTCTGACATCAAGGACAGCACAGCCGGCACCAACCAGCAGACCAACGCCTCCAACAGTGCCCAGGTCGCTTGGATGAAGAACAGACTTCAGGCTCTCTTCAAAGTCTTGGCCGAAGGTTCCAAGAACAACTCCGCCAAAGACATCAACGAAAACAACCAGATGATTTCCGCCCCATCCGGCACAACCGTTAAGCAAGCCATCGAAAAGCATTTCGACTGCAACGCTTGGGCCGAAGGCTTCATCATCAACGCCGTCTGCTTACCACCAGATGTCGGTTACTCTTCCTTCTACATGTCCTTCGACAACTCCGCCACCGGCGATAAGAAGTTAAGATTCGACAACCCATGGGATTTCGACAGCAACTTCGGTAACAGAAGAGGCTTCATCGAGAAAGCTGGACAGAGCAGCAATGGCAAAGATCCATACTTCATGGATAGAACCGCCAATATGTGGCTCCAACTCCTTGGCAAGATGAGCTGGTTCATGAACGACTACGTCATTCCAAAGTGGAACACCGTCAGAACCAACCAGACCTTCGAGAAGATGATGTCCTTAGCCAGAACCTTCTATAAGTACTACGATGCTGAGTACGCCAAGAACTTCACCAAATGGACAACCACCCAGGCTTCTGATAACAACGTTGGCAGCTACTTCAACGGTGATGGCGTCAACTCCGGCGAGCTCAGAAGACCATTCGTCAACGTCAACGATCGCGCAAGCGCTCAGGCCGAGACCCTTAAATGGCTTGCCGAGCGTGTTAACTACCTTGAGAACAGATGGGTCCCAAATAGCACCAGAACTCCTCTTCCAACCAAGTAATTAACCAGATTACAAAAAGAGCAGCGGGCAAATCGCTCGCTGCTTTTCTTTTTCAAAAATCTTTAGCAAAACTTGATTATTTTTTGATTGTGATCATGTAAGCAGGGGATTTTCTGCCTTCTAAGGTTACTTCCTTGAAACCCATGCTTAAGGCCAAGTCTTTCTGACCATACATATAGAAATGGACAGGATTGACCCTTTCGGAGATCTTCTCCATGAGGAACGGAATGGCTAACTTAAGCTTCTTTTTATCGCCTGAGATGTTAAAGAGGAGGACTTTGTGGGCGCTAAGGTGGAGATAAGATATCTCACCAACCCTCTTATGATCCCATAAGGCGAGGTAATCGACTTCGCCTTCCTTCTTCTTTTTGGTCGCGATCTTCGTCTCTCTCATGTCTTCTGGGAGGATGATTGGGCGAAGCGACAAAGAAGGGTTCTTCTCATGGACGTATTCGATGTTAGGGAAATAGAGGTTGAAGGATTCGTAATTGCTTAAGAGGTTACGGAAGTTCATGACGCTTTCCGGATAGTCTTTGTAGAGCTTCTTGACGAAGTCTTTCGTGACCTCTCTTTCGGTGTGTTTATTAGCAGGGCATTTAGTGTCAACGATAGGAAGGTTTTCTTCCTTCGCCATTCTGCCGAGATACCATTCGTGGCAATAGATGAGAGGCCTGATGAATGTGACTCCCGCTCTCTCTAAAGGCATCTTAGGATCGAAGGTGGCAACTCTTCCTCCATGGAGCATATTCATGAATAAAGTTTCGACTGAGTCTTCATTATGGTGAGCGAAGGCGACTTTGTTGCAGTGGAGTCTTTTCGCTTCGGCGTTGATCGCGGCTTTCTTCATGCGTGAGCAAATCGAGCATGGAAGATGGCCATCAGGTTTTTTGTGAGCCTGGAGAATCTCGTAAACAAATTTACTGTCAACCACAGAGAGCTTTGTGCCGCATTCTTCGGCGAACTTCTCAAGCTTCTTGATCTCACTTCTGTCAAAGTCAAAACCAAGGTCAAGGAAGATAGGGTGGACGGTGAATTTCTTTTTGGAATAGAGGGTATAGATCGAAAGGGCCTTTAAGAGACAAAGGGAATCTTTTCCCCCTGAGACTCCGACAGCGATTCTGTCTCCTTCGTCGATGAGGGCGAAGTCGAGGTCCGCTTTCCTAAGTGAAGATAAAACATTACGGATGTAAGCCATGGGGATATTATATGTTCTTAAAAGAAAAAAGAGGAAGAATCTCTATAGGAGTCTTGCCTCTTTGGCTTCGTTTAGATAAGAAGAACCGAATTTTGAGAAGGTTTGCCTTTGTAGTCCTAACTCATTGAGAGCTTTAGCGACGAAGAGAGGCATCGCTCCAATGAATTTGATCTCAAGGATTCCGTATCCTTCTTTTAGAAGGGTCTTTCCTCCTGGCTTATTGATATCGAAGTCGTCTCTTCTATAAACGATGTCCATATCAACGGTGAGCCTAAGATAGTTATCCCCAGGTTTATTCATATAGGCCACCCTCTTATATTGCATGAGGGTATTAGGGACGATTGATCCTCTATATCTTTCTTTGAAAATCGCGAGTTCATCGATGAACTCATCGTGTTTTGCGTCACCGTTCTTCGGAGGGAATATCCCTTCACTCACGAAGTCATCGACCTCTTCTTTGCTAAGATAGATACGCCTTTTGTAGACATCCTTGAAGATCTTGTCTTTGAACTCGAGGAAATAGATTGGCTTATCGCCACCATAGGACCTTAAGCGAAGCTTCTCTTTGAATTTCGGCTTAGCGATGTTGCGGTTATGGATATCGCCATAGACATTGTCAAAGTAGATCGAATTGACCTGGTAGGAGCCTTTCTCTTTGGCGTACTTGTCATATTCGACGTGCCCGGAAATGGCCTCAATCAAAAGAGGCAGTTTCTCTAAAGGAATGATGTATTTATTCTCGATTCGGCAGAAGGAATTGCCGGAATTGATGGCCATTTTTAGTTCTTTTCGCTGATGACGACGGTGACGTTGAGGTTAGCGTTATGCATCCTGACCTCATCGATGAGGGCTTTAACGGTGTCGCCTTTCTTGAGGGTGACGTTATATCTCACTTCATAAAGCTGGCCGTATTCGATGGTGCGGACGCTTTGGAGGCTATAGGAAGAGCAGTGCTCGGAGATGGCTTTCTCGAAGATTTCATCGTTAGCGAGATCCTCGCCAACCTGGTATTTCAAAGTGTACACGCCGTCTTTGTTTTCGCCGAACTTGAGTCTGTGGGCGATAAGCATGATGGCGATTACGACAACGGCAACGATGATCGGATACATGAAGTAACCGATGCCGAGGACGATGCCAAGGGTGGAAGCGACGATCAAATAGACCATATCAAGCATCGAAAGCTTGTCGCTTCTGAAGCGGGTGAGGGCAACGCCAGCGCTCACGACAAGGGCAACTCTGACATAGCCATCGCTCTCAATC
>CAMKAQ010000121.1 GCA_946410525.1 uncultured Caryophanales bacterium
CGCTGAGTTAAACGCCATTCTTAATACCAGGGATTCAGCCCACCTCAATGGCTGCACCCTCTATGTCACTTTGTTCCCATGCAACGAATGCGCCAAAGCCTGCATTCAGTCCGGCATCAAAGAGATCGTCTATCTTGATGACAAGCACGGAAGCGACACTATCTACCAAGCCTCGAAAAAGCTTCTTGAGATGGCTGGCGTAAAGGTTCGCCTTTACGAAGGACCAACCGTCAAAGTGAGCCGTTAAAAGAATGAAAAAAGGTACTTTCTTATATCGTTTTTTCATATTGTTGATCGCCTTTATCGTTTTAAGTGCAGCTGTTTTGCTCCCGCTTGCTGCCGCCAAAGACGTTGAACCTCTCGTCTTCTGGATTATCGGGGGAGCGCTTCTTTTGATCTTTATCGTCACGGTCGTCGTGAATGAGATCATCAGAAGAAAAAGAAAGAAATGAAAAACATCCTCGAAGTCAAAAATCTCTCTTATACCTACCAAGGCGAGAACGCGGAAGCGCTCCATGACCTTTCTTTTTCTGTGCCAGCAGGAAGTTATGTCGCCATCGTTGGCCATAACGGCTCAGGCAAAAGCACTCTAGCGAAAATCATCGCCGGCCTTTGCTCATACAAAAAAGGAAAAGTCACCCTCTTCGGAGAAGAACTCAACAAAAACAATCTTCCAGCCCTTCGCAAAAGAATGGGCCTCGTTTTCCAAAACCCAGACAACCAGTTCGTCGGTTCATCCGTGAGGGATGACATCGCGTTTGGCCTCGAAAACAGGCAAGTCCCATCCGAGAAGATGGACGACATCATTCTTGAATACGCGACCAAAGTCTCGATGGAGAAGTATTTGGATCACGCTCCAGAAAACCTCTCTGGTGGTCAAAAACAAAGAGTCGCCATCGCTGGCGTCCTTGCCATGAAACCAGAGCTCATCATTTATGATGAAGCCACATCGATGCTTGATCCAATCGGCAAGAAAGACATTCTTGATATCACCTTCGGCTTAAGAGAAGAGAATCCTGATTTGTCAGTCATCTCAATCACCCACGATATCGAAGAAGCTTTGAGAGCGGATTACGTCATTGTCCTCAACAAAGGCAAACTTGTCTTAGAAGGAAAACCAAGCGAGGTCTTTGCTCATGCTGACACTCTCAAAGAGATTCATTTGGACGCCCCATTCTTAATGTCGTTAATCGATAGCCTCAAGAAAGAAGGGGTGGACGTTCCTAGCGACGTCGACTCACTTGAGAAATTAGAGGAATACTTATGCCAGTAAAGTTCAAGAAAGTATTCTTCACATATTCTCCGAAATCGCCTTTCGAATACGAGGCCTTAAGAGACATCAACCTTGATCTTGAGAGCGGTAAGTTCATTGCCCTTGTCGGTAAGACGGGCAGTGGAAAGAGCACCCTCGTCCAGCACATCAATTCTTTGATTCACCCAACCTCTGGCATCGTCGACATCGATGGCTTTATCAATAGCGGCGTCAAAAAAGAAAGAACCAAGGACATCAAAGGTCTTCGTAAGCACGTTGGCCTTGTCTTCCAGTTCCCTGAATATCAGCTTTTCGAAGAAAGCGTTGAGAAAGATGTCGCTTTCGGACCGAAGAACGTCGGAATGAAAGAGGCAGAAGCCATTGATAAGGCTCATTGGGCTTTGGAGAAAGTCGGCCTTGGCAAATCCTTCTTCGAACGTTCCCCATTTGAACTCTCTGGTGGTGAAAAGAGAAAGGTCGCTATCGCAGGCATCCTCGCGATGGAACCAAAGATCCTCGTCGTCGATGAACCAACCGCTGGACTTGATCCTGCTGCCGCCAAAGACACGATGTCTCTCTTCAAGAAAATCAACGAAGAAGGCACGACCGTAATCCTCGTCACCCATGACATGGACCTTGTCGCTTCCTATTGCGACGAAGTCGTCGTCATGGAGAATGGCAAAGTGGAAGCCCAGTGCTCCCCATCAAAGCTTTTTGGCCGCGATTTATCCGAATATTCACTGCAAAACCCGCATATTTTTGATTTCGCACTCAGATTAAAGAAGCGCGGAATCGATTTAGATATGTCCTCAATAAGGACAACCGAAGACTTAGCAAAGGCGATCGCCAAGAGGTGCAAACATGGCTAGTTTGACGATCGGCCGCTACGTCCCATACAACTCCTTCATCCACAAGATGGACCCAAGAGCGAAGTTATTCGCCCTCATCATTTTGATGGTGGCCATCTTCCTCCCATATCCGACCTATGTGATGTCTTTCACCATTCAGGGAATCATCTTCCTCTTTGGTGTTTTCCTCCTTTGGAGAAGCCACGTTTCTTTCTTCAGGGTCTTGAAGTCTCTCGCGGCCCTTTGGATCATGGTCATCTTCATTTTGATCATCTACGTTCTTGTCCCTAGGACAACGAATTACCCTGCCTTCGACATCAACGGTTTCGTCATCTATTGGGACTCGATTCTCGAAGCGGCAAGAATCCTTCTCCGCCTCGTTCTCATGATCGTCCTTTCGATGGTCCTTACTTCTTCTACGAAGCCTTTGGACCTAACCGCTGCGCTTGAATGGTATCTCTACCCTCTCAAGCTCATCGGATTCCCGTCGCATATCGTCGCCATGATCATCTCTTTGGCTCTCCGTTTCATCCCAACCATCCTTGATGACGTTGAGAGAATCATGAAAGCCCAATCCTCTCGTGGCGTCGATTTCGAAAACGGCCACCTTGGCACCAAGATCAAGGCCATCGTTTCCCTCATCATTCCTCTTTTCGTCTCTTCCTTCATCAGAAGCGATGAGCTCGCTAACGCGATGGAGTGTAGGGGATATGACCCTAACGCCAAGAGAACGAGATACCGCAAACTCCATTTCCGAGCCGTTGATTTCATTGAGACCTTCGTGGTCCTTGCCATATTCGCTGGCTGCCTCACTCTTTCGATCATGCAGCTTGATGCCTTTAAGGCTATTTGGGGGATCACGACCTTATGAACTACGTGATGGTCGTCTCATATAACGGAGCCAAATACTTTGGCTTTGAGAAGCAGAAGAACCACCCAAGCATCCAGGGTGAGATTGAGAAGGCCCTTTCAACCTACCTTGGCTATCCGATGACCATCCATGGCTCAGGAAGAACCGACAAAGGAGTTCATGCAATTGGCCAAAGATGCAATTTCAAGCCAAAGAAGGAAATCAAAGATTTGGACGCTGCGGTGTTCTCTTTGAATCGCCTCCTTCCAAAAGACATCTTCATCAAATCGATGGAGAAAAAAGATGACGATTTCGATTCTCGCCACAGCGCGGCCAAGAAGGTCTATTCCTATTCCTTCCACCATGGCCCAAGGAATCCTTTTGCCATCACCGAATACCAACTCGAATATAAGAAATTCGACTTCGTTCTCTTCGAGAAGGCCATGCGCCTTTTCCTAGGGAAGCACGATTTCAAAAACTTCACACCAAAGCCAATCGATAAAGATAATTTCATCCGTGATATCCTAGAGATGACCTTCGACCTTCACGAAGGCCATATGAAAGTCACCCTCACTGCGAATGGCTTCATGACCTACATGGTCAGGACCATGGTCGGAGTGGCCATGCGAGTTGGCGAAGGGAAGATGACGTTAGAAGAAGTGGAGAAAAGCCTCGACGCCAAGGAAAGAAAAATCATTTCTTTCAAGGCCGATCCTTCTGGACTGACCCTCGAGGACGTCATCTATTAAACAAAAAACTACCTACTGCTTTATAGCAGTGGTAGAATACACTAGTTTCTTAAGGAGCTTTTTATGGG
>CAMKAQ010000122.1 GCA_946410525.1 uncultured Caryophanales bacterium
CGACGATTAAACCAACGCCGGCTGCAATATCCGTGGCAAATCCCTGATATTTATGAAGTTTGGCCATTCCGGAACCCATCGTTTTGATGATGGATTTTCCACCCATGAGGGTGCCACCGAAAATGACAACCGCAACTGGAAGAACGATCCACCACATCCCCTGCATGGCGTTGAAATCAGCTGATACATAGCTAGCGCCGCCGACGTTAAGCATGACAGCGATGACCATGAAGACACCAAGGAACTTGGCGCCATCCTGAAGGCCATGGGCTAAGGACATGAGAGCACTTGCGACAACCTGGCCTCTCTTAAAGAAGCGACTGGTTGAACCACGGGTGAGTTTCCTGCAGATAAGGACGATGAGCCAGACGATTCCATAGCCGAGGATGAATCCGACGAGGATGGAACCAAAGAAACCAATCAAGACCTTGATCCAGCTGTTAAGGGAAACGGCCTCAAACCAATTGGTTGAGCCAGAGATTGCGGCAAGGCCGATAGCAGAACCGGTTAAGCCACCCACCAAAGCGTTGCTTTGTGAGGATGGGAAACCGAAGTAAGTACAGATAAGGGAAAGGATGACGTTCGCAAGTAAACCGAAAGCGATCGCGATGAACATCTGGTTGAGCGTCACACCGCCCAAGGTGTTGAACTGAACGATGCCCGCAACGGTCTGCGAAACATCTCCCAAAGGGAGAACAGAGGCTAAGAAGCCTGCTGCCAAGGTTCCTAAGAGGTTACCTAAAGCGGCCATGAGGATGGCCCATTTTGGTTTCATGCAACGAGTGGTTACACAGGTGGCGATGCAATTAGGAACGTCGGTCCAACCATTCATGAAAACCACGCCCAGGTCAAATACGATTGCCACATATGCCCAAGGGTATTGGTTGCAAAGTTCGAAGAATCTAGCGACTTCCATGTTGAAAATTTGGGACTACTTCAATAATTCGATGAGCTTGAGAACCTTTCTTAAATCTCCGGCGTATTGGACGGTTGGTTTTGGATCGAATGGTTTCTCGAGGGCGATGACCATTAAGTCATCTTCATAACCCATCGCGAAATAGGTCATGCCTTCACGAATAGAAATAGCCATATCGACAAAAGTCTTGTTGGTTTTGAATTCGTTTAAGGCTTCTCTCACCTTGGCGGTGATGACTTTTTCGGTGCCTTTATCGCCATAAATGACGATATTCTTGGAATCAGAGAAAACCTTTCTGCCAGCCAAATTGGTTGGAGGAAGGGCTCTCTTGTTGCCTTTGAAGTAAATGAGGATGTCAGATCCTTTATATTCGTTGGTGGTGTAGAGATATTTGCCAACGAAAACGGTGTGGAGGGCTTTACCAGCGATAACCTGGGCAGCGGCATCGCAGACCTTAATGGTCTTGCCTTTGTACTCGAAGGTGTATGTGGCGCGGCTTCCGACTTTTCCGATGTCTTTATAAAGATTGCAGTTTCTGAGCTCGTCGTCTTCGATCTTGTTGTCGATGCTTCCCTCAATGTTGTTGACGTATTGGAACACGTAAGCGTTCGTGTGCTCATAGTACTCGCGGAAATAACGGTTCATCGCAGTCTGAACGGTCTTCTTCCAGAAGTAATTGAAAACCAAGAGGGCGACAAGGCCGACACCGCAGGCGATGAGGGCGATGATCATTGAACTCTCTTTAAGAGCTTCGATAGCGTTTGGAATGAGCCAGCCGCAGACAATGAGAAGCAAGCAGACCGCGGTGACGATCCACTTAACGATGTTTGATTTGCGGTAGACCTTGTAGAAATCCTGACGGGCAAGCTCGACTTTGCCGAGATCCTCGTCTGGGTATTCGATGGTGATCTTTCCTTTTGCTGGAGCAGGGGATGGCTCTTTGGCCTCCTCCGGCTCTTCTGCTTCTTCAGAGTGAAGATCAATTTGATCTTCTGGCTCTTCTGGAGCCTCTGGAGCTGGGGCTGGTTCAGCAACTGGTTTTATTTCGTCGGCGAAGTCGCTTTCTTCTTCGACTTCGTCATTTTTCTTTTCTTCAATATCGGTCATAAATAATGCCTTTCGTCTAGGGCACTATAACACAATATCGAGCAAATTAATAAATTAATTTCCTTGTTCTTCGATTGGGAAACGCTTGTTGACCTTAAGGAGCGGGCCATAAATAGCCATGAGAACAACGGCTGCCGCAATGCCGCTCGCTGGGATGTAACTGGCGTTGTAAATAAGGGCCTCATCGAACGTAGAACCCCAAAGGACAACAGAGCTGATGCTGCTGCCGAGAAGTCTCACAAAAGTGACAAGAATGCCGCCAACAGCGATGAAGATTTCACCTTTGATGTTATAGAAATCCTGATCTTTGCCCATGATAAGAGGCTTGAAGAAACCGAGAACGGCGACTGATCCAAAGCCAATGAGATAGTCGAATGGGTAGCAGGCGAATCCGTATCCATCGGTGAAGCAAGTGAGAAGACCATAGACGATACCACCAGCAACAAGTCCGTGGAATGGGCCATGCCTTAAGGCAATGACGAGTAAAGGAAGCATCTGAAGGTTGATGGAGCCTCCAGTGGTAGCGATTGGAGTTGGGATCTTAAGGAAGTTTAAGGCAAAAGCAGCGGCGACAAGGATTGCATCTTCGGCCATGCTGCGAACAGTCATAGGCATCTTTTGGAAAGAGTGGCTGATAGCGAAGACGGCTGAAGCGATAGCAAAAGAGAAAGAAAGGGCAAGACCGGTGAAAAGCTCGGTTTTGGCGCCCATGGTTTCGTTATAGCTATTTGGAACTAAGAATAAGAAGGCTGCGCCAAGAAGAAGGGCAAGAACTGCGCCTGATTCGCAAGAAGGAATCTTCTCACCGATTTTCACTAATGGAGCGGCGATAACAAGAAGGGCGAAAGCAACAACAAACACATGCTGGAAGGTGCTGGCCGCCAAGAGGTCCCACATAAAGTAGAAACCGTCAACATCATCTGAGATTTCATACTTGAGAAGTGGTAAGAATAAGAAGCCTATGGCAAGAAGGCTTAGGACAAAAGAGACGAGATTTGTCCAGGATTTTGCGATTTTTGAATCGCTTTGAACAGTTTTTTGTTCGTTTTCCATAAAAAATATCCTCCGTACCTGAATACGAAGGACTAGACAAAACCAATACCTCCGCCAGCATTACCTGGATCAGGTTCCGTCGAGTCGAAGAAGACTCCTCTCAGCACACTTGTTGGTGGCTCCGGTCTCGAATAGTTTATCTCACTTTATTTGCCAGTCAATAGGAGTGGTACCGCTTTCAGTCAAATAAGCGTTGCACTGACTGAAAAGGTGCTTCCCAAACCAGCCTCCCCTGTTGGCGGAAAGAGGAGATGGGTGAACGGATGAAAGAACGATGTGTTTAGGGTTGGTGACCTTTGAGGCGTATTTCTTTGCGAACCCTCCCCAAAGCATATACACGACAGGCTGATCAAGGCTCTCAACATACCTCAAAACGTCATCCATGAACTTGTCATACTCAGGACGCACGTGCGAGAGAGGCACGCCCGCTCTCACGGACAGGTACGCATTAAGAAGAAGGACGCCTTGCTCTGCCCAAGGGGTCAGATCACCGTTGTCGAAGTTCATCTTGCAGCCGATATCTTTTTCGATCTCTTTATAAATATTTATAAGAGAAGGCGGGATATCGATTCCTCTTGGAACGCTGAAAGACATACCCATAGCTTCTCCTGGGTTGTGATATGGATCTTGGCCAATAACAACGACCT
>CAMKAQ010000123.1 GCA_946410525.1 uncultured Caryophanales bacterium
AGCGATGCCATCTCATTTGAACGAACAGACCTGAATCTTTACATTTACTATCTTTAATGGCGGTTATCCCTTTCGGCGAGTATGCTACAATATGAAACTATGAAAGCCCTAAGCAAAAGCGACCTCGAAATATATGCGTCTTATCTTTCTGAAAACTTAGAAGGAAGACATCTCTCGAGCCCTCTGCTCTACACAGAGAAGGCTATCTTTTTTAGGCTAAGCGGCAAGGGTGGATCGAGGTTTTCCCTCATCTTAGATGAGGAGTGCCCTCGTGTTTATATCGGAGATGAGACTTTCGCTGCCACCAGCGTGTCGTCCCACTTCTTCGATCAACTTAAGAAAGAACTCGTGAATCCATATATCGAGAAAGTTGAGACTTTTGGTGATGACAGAATCCTCAAGTTCTCTCTTCTCACCATCAACAGCGTCTTCAAAGAGGAACCGCGTAACCTCTACGTCGAACTCTTCCCCCATCACCCTAACCTCGTGGTGACCGACGCCGAAAACAAAATCATCCTTTGCTATAAGCCAGGCCATATCGATGATGAGAGAGCTCTTCTCAAATCAATGGTCTATGAGGCCCCAAAAAAGAACGCTTTCCCTGCAAAACCTTCCTGTTTTGACCCAAAAGCCTTTGAAGAAGAATGCTATGAGGCTGAGAAGACTCTTGCTGAGAAAAGGAAGAAAGACCGTTTCGAATATCTCTTCAAGGCTCTCAGAAACAGAAAGAAGCTCCTTGAGAGAAAACTCGTTTCTTTAGAGAAAGATATCGTTGAGGCAAATAGTCATCTTGATGATGGAAGATTCGGCGATGCGATTTATATGTCGATGGGCGAGATTGCTCCAAAAGCATCATCCTTCGTTTACGAAGGCGAGGAGATCAAACTCGATCCTTCTAGAAGCGCCTCCGAGAACGCGAACGCCTACTACAAGAGAGCGAAGAAAGCCAAGATGACCCTCAAGCAGGTCGACATCAGCAAAGAGAAAGCCTCTAAGGAACTCGAGGAAATCTCTTCCTCTTTATCTCAGCTTGAACATGCGGATGAATCCGGGCTTGAGATGATGGCGAAGGAACTTGATATCGCGATCATCAACCAATCCAAGAAAAAGAGCGTCCACGAATGGAGAGGACTTTCCGAAGCGTCGCTCCCCTACTACGTCGAATACGAAGGAACCAAGATCCTCTATGGAAAGACATCGAAGCAAAACGATTGCCTCACTTTCCTTTTTGAGACCGCGAAAGACCACCTTTGGTTCCACGTCATGGGTAACAGCGGCTCCCACGTCATCATCAAGAAAGATGATCCTAGCGAAGAAGAAATTAATATGGCTGCTTCGATTGCTCTCCTTAATTCCAAACAGGAAGAGGGCGAGGTCATGATGGCGTATAGAAAAGACGTCAGAAAAGGTTCCGTCCCTGGTCAAGCGGTCGTCAAAACCTTCAAACCGCTTCGCCTCAACCGGATTGATTCAAAAGCCAAAGACTTGCTAAAATCAGCGAAGAAATACACTTTCTAAATCAAAAAATCCTATGCAAAAACGCGTTAAATTTTTCTTAAGCCTACTTTGCCTACCTGTTCTCTTTTCTTGTAGCGAAGGCAATCTTACGTCAAATAACGGCAACAGGATGAAGGTCATGTTGACCATGGAGCACGCAAATTGTTTTAAAGAGACTTATAACAGTTTCTCTGGAATCGGTGACTTCACAAACGCCGAAGACATCATCTATCGCGTTGAACATGGTGAGAACGTCCTCTTCGCTTTCACAAAAGAGGATTGCTCATCCTGCGAAACCTTTTTGCAGCACACCGGACAATACATTTATAGAACGCACTTTAGGCTCTCCTACATCCAGGGCAACACCAAGGAAGAGGCAGACAAGATTTCAAAGTACGCGGTCGAAAACAAATTAGAAAGAACCCTCGCTCACCCAATAAGCGGAGGTACCCCTTCGATGTACATAATGAGCAAGGAAAGAATCGTCGAGCTCATCTATGGATCAAGCGAAAGCGATGCAAGGAAAATCGCCACTGCTTTCGGAGAATACCTGGATGATAGCAACATCCATCACTCTCGACTCAGCAGATGGTCGATGTTATATAAGCAGTACCAACAGTATCTCGATATTAAGACCCCTACTTACGTCCTTAGCGAAGCCTCAAAGGAAGATTTCTATACGAACATTTATCCAATCGTTTCCGAAAGCAACAAAAGGCTCAACGTGCTTGAGCTTACTAGCGGTGATTATGGTTCAAAGACCCTTAAAGACTTATGCGAAGAAGCGGGAACAGAAGATATTGAAGGAAAGCTCTTCGAAATCACGAGAGGCGAAACCGAGTCTCTAGGAGGCAATTTCAAAATCACCATCATCGATGATGCTGAAACTTATTTAAAAGAGAACTACGTTAGTTCTTCTCTCTAACTTTCTTATCGAACTCGAGGCCGTCCTCGAGTTTTTTCCATTTGCTGTAGATGAAATAGTCGCCCATCGCGTCGGCATATCCTTCAGGATATGAGCCTTCCATGCAAATGTGATCGGCGTATTTCTCCTTGAGTTCTTCAAGGTTGTTTTTGTAGCTCAGCTTATTCTTTCTCGAAGTCGAAAGGGCGTAGTACTTCTCCCCTGTCATATCCTGACGGTTCTCGTTATAGGCGATCACGTCAGCGTAGATCTCATAACACGAAAGCGAGTTAGCGAAGTTAATGAGGTCTGGGGTGTTTCCTCCAGCTGGTCTCATGTTGCACTCAAGGCCATAGATGCCGTCTTTGGTGACGAAGAATTCGATATGGAAGAATCTCTTCTTGATGCCAAAGGACTTGATGACCTTCCTTCCCATCGCATCGAATTCTTTGGTGTCAAATAACTTCGATGGAAGGGAGATTGGGTTGTTATAGTAGCAATCGTCTTCGTTATACTGAACCATCTCTGCGGTTGGGGTATCGAAGATATCGGTCGTTGAGAAGACGACGTTGCTGTCGTTATCGCAGATGCCGTCATAGGAGACAATCGTGCCTTCGATGTATTCTTCCATGATGTAGGTCTCACCAAGCTTCTTGGCTAAGAACTTCTCCATGGCTTTCTCGTCTTCGAGTTTGTAGGAATCGGTAGCACCTACTCCAACGTTAGGCTTAACGAAAAGCGGCCATCCGACTTTAGAGGCGAATTCCTTCGCTTTGGCTAAATCTTCCGGTCCGTTGACGAGGATGTAGCGCATGGTCTTCACACCCGCATCCTGGAAGCAGGCTTTCATTGCGCTTTTGGCTTTGATCTTGAGCATGTCTCCTGGGAGGAAGCCGTTTTCGACCATCATGTCTTTGCGGAGCTTCGCATCCTCTTGGAGCCACCACTCATTGTTGCTCTCAAGGTAATCGATTGGGCCGTAGTTCTTCTCGTAGTAACGGCAGACGTCGAGCATATTGCTATAGACCGACATATCATGGACTTGCATATACTCGGTCAAGTTGGCTTTCAAAGAATCGTTCAATGAGGAATATGGAGCGTCTCCGATGCCTAAAACCCTGATACCTCTTTTGTTCAAAGACTCCACGAAATGGAAGAAGCAATCTGGGAAGTTCGGAGAGATAAAGATAAAGTTCATAAGGACATTGTAAAAGAAAAATTTACGATTTCTTTATGAAACCTCTTACATTGAAAAAATATTTGTTTTGCTGGGGTTATTGCTTGAGTTTGGCAGAGGCGACTTTGACGTCTTCCTC